>CAZKVI010000004.1:0-37155 GCA_964556185.1 uncultured Methanosarcinales archaeon | reverse complement strand
ACTTCCTGGAATAAAATGAAAACAGTCCATCTTTGCCCCCAAAGAAAGAAATCCATATGTGCTTATAAAACTTACCAAGCTATAACCACTATAAAGAGATAAGTTCCAGTTTTTTAGAAAATGCTCGTAATACTGAATATACCTATATACCACTTAATATACAAATATCTATACTAATCGAAATATTTATATATTAGTTGCTTCTATAATACTACAATGGTAATACTATTTGACCAATTTAATATGCCTGATGATATATTTGAAGTGGTCTTTGCGACAAAGCAACAGACTGTTGTAGCTAAGCTGCTAATACAACGGATGAAAGAAAATGATAATATCCTTGGAAAAACTGAAATGTCTCTATTCGCTACTAAATTGCACGAAGGAGAACTTGTGGCTGAGATTGAGGACCCAATATACAAAGGTAAAAAGGTTAAATTAAGCTATAATAAACGTCAGTTTTACGATAGAATCCTAACACCTATGAAAAGCATGGGAATGATAGATTATGACTTGTATAAGAAACATTACAGATTATCTGACAAATTCAACAAAGCAATGATTAAGATTGGCATTCTTTGGATGCAAGAATTACGTAAACCTCCTTTTCAAATCAAAGGCTCTCCTTCATAAATTCTAAACCTACCCCTCGCCAAATGGAGAGCCTTTGTTTCTTTTTACCATAATAAATATAAATAGCTAGTAAATTCTTTGAAATATGGCAATAGATGAAGCAGTTAGAGGAAAAATACAAGCAGATTATGGGGTTGCTAGTGAAAGATATAATGAGTTAGAAACAGCAAGAAAGGAATTTAAACCTGAAGGAGAAGGAGATGTTGTAACATGTGCTACAGTAACTGCTCCAAGTTATCTCAGACCAACATTAGACGAAGGTCAACAAGTTCCTTATGAAGATCCAAATTGTGAATACAAACATTGGGAGAATGTTACAGGTTTGTTAAGAACTGTATTAAGTGATGGAATTGCGCCTGCTGGATTGCTTGATAAATTAGAAGAAGTTCCTGATTATGTAGCTAATTTATCAAATGCGCCTACTGAATAATTATTTCTTTGTGATTTTCAAATCTGTAATTCTATTTCCTTCGATTTTCTCAATTGTGATTTCTGCTTTTTTGTACTTAACTACTTCACCTTTCTTAGGTATTCTTCCTAGCCTATCTAAAACAAATCCAGAAATAGTATCATATTCATCTTTTGCTTTTATGCCTATTTTTAATTTATTATTAACATCATTAACATTAGCATGTCCTTTGACTTTGAAGAGTTTTGGTTTTAATTTTATAATTTCTCTTTCTACTTTGTCTGTTTCATCATAGATTTCTCCTACAATTTGTTCTAATAGATCTTCAATTGTGATTATTCCTGCCATGTTTCCATGTTCATCTACAACAATTGCCATATGTTGTTTTTTCTTTTGAAATTCTGGTAATAATTTGTCAATGTGTTTTGTTTCTGGAACAATTAAGACTTTTTTAGTAAATTTCTTTATTTTCTGAGAGGATTTCTTTTTACTCATTGCTTCGTTTAAGTCTTTCATTAAAACAACACCAATAATATTATCAGGATGTTTTTCATACACAGGAAATCTTGAGAAACTTGTTTTCATTAATTTAGGCATAAGTTCTTTTAGTGTTTTATTTCCATCAACTAAATAAACATCTGGTCTTGGTGTCATAACTTCTCTTACATCAATTAGATCGAATTCCATAATGTTTGTAATCATTTCTCTTTCTTTTCTTTTTATTTCTGATTCTTCTTCTGCTACTACAACCATTTGTTTTAATTCATCTTCTGTAACTAATGGTCTTTCTGCTGGTTCACCTGCTATTTTTACAACTGCTTTTGTTATAAAATCTAAGAAGAAAATTACTGGGAATAAAACTTTAGATAAAAATACTAATGGACCAATTAAAACTAATGAAACTTTTTCTGCATGTCTTGCTGCAATAGTTTTAGGTGAGATTTCTCCAAAACATAAAACTAAGAAAGTCATTGCACCTGTTATAACTGCTAGTTGCACACTTTGATTCACATTAAAACCAGAGTTAAGGAAAATACTTAAGCCAAGACTTGTTGCAATTGCAGATGCACCAATATTAACTAAATTATTACAAATTAAGATTGTTGATAAGATTTTATGTGGATCTTGTTTAACTTCCATTAATAATTCAGCATTTTTTACTTTCTTTTCAACCATATGTCTAACTCTAATTGTATCTAAAGTAAATAAAGCTGTTTCAGATGATGAAAATACACCTGATAGGATGAGTAATATGAACAATAATACTATGCTTATAATCATTTAATCACGCTCTTTTTGTATATATTTCTGTATTGAGTATATATAAATTTTGTCCCTAATCCTTCAAATGGCTATCAAAGAAATCAATTATCTCATCAAGATAAAAAGCAGCCATAGATCTATCGTGGCCATATCCTTCTGCAAGTATGAATTCTGATTCTAATCCATTATCTTGCAATAATTGATTGAAATCTTGGCTTTGGAGATATGAAATAGTAGAATCTTCATCTCCATGAATTATTAAGAATGGTGGATCATCTGCAGAAATATATGTAGTAGCACTAGCTTCACTAGCTTCATCTGGGCATTCTGATGGTCTGCAACCAAGTAATCCTGATTCTGGTGAAGTTGAAGTATCATGATCCATTACACAAATATTTTCACAATCTTCTGTTAATGTTTGTATATTAACTGGTCCAAATAAATCAACAACTGCTTGAACAGTGCTTGAGTATTCTAAATAATCACCTACTTCACCTTCTAAATAACCAGAAGAAGTTCCTAATAATGAAACCAAATGACCACCTGAAGAACTTCCAATTGCACCAATGTTTTCTGGATTGTAATTGTAGTTGTTAGGATTTGCTCTTAAATATCTTATTGCTGCTTTTACATCATGTATTTGTGCTGGAAATATTGCTTGAGAACTATAACGATGATCTATAGAAGCAACAACATAATCATTACTTGCAATTAAAACATTATAATTAGCAACATCATCTTTTGATCCAGTATTCCATGCACCACCATGCACCCAAACAACAACTGGTAAGGTTTCTTCTGTATCTGGTAAGTATAAATCTAATAATAAAGAAGTTTCGTCTATGTTTGCATATTCTAAGTTTTCAATTAATTCTCCATCAAATCTTTCTAATGCTTTTATTTTGAATTCATTTATTCTTGTGTCGTCATCGTCATCATCTGCAATTGGATCAATTTCTCTACAATCTTCTGGACATATGCCTTTTTTACTTTCTCTTTCATCACAAACACCATCACCACAAGATTGTCCTATTGGTGGTCTGTCATCTGTATCTTCTTCACAAGCACTAATTGAAAGAGTTATGATTATTAAAATTAGAATTGTTAATAGTGTTTTTGTGTTCATAAGAATTAAGTTGTGTTGGTAGTTAATAAAATTATCGTATGTTTCATTCTACTGGAAAGAATTCTTCTATTGTTTCTTCGCAAAATGGCTCATCATGTCCACATTGTGCTACTTCAACTTCTGCAACACTAATACCAGCGTCTTCATCATAAATTCCCACTCTTCCCACTGCAAGACCATTATCATCACTTTGATATCGCACTACTCTTTCTCCATCAACATAAACAGTTATTGCATTAAAGAAATCATGTCTAACTACAACTTCATATGGATCTCTAAAATAAGGACCGTCACAATCAGTTTCATCTTCATAACATAATCTAACACTTTCACCAGTAGCATAATCATGTTGTTGTCCTTCTGAATCTCTATAACCTAATTCCCAACCATTTGGTTTTAGCATGAAATAATTAAATGCATCTTTATTATGATCCCTGTATGGATCTGGGATATAATTCCAAATTACCCAAGCAACTTCCCAAGGATTTGGCTCTAATTTTTGTAATAATGCTTCATCTGTTGAATCAAACTTCTCAGCTGGACTTTCTTTTGTTTGATAGTCTGTTGCAACAACTGCTCTATAAATAAAAGGAGCATTAACATCTGGACCAACTACTAAAGCAGATCTTGTGACTCTGCTTTCTATTAATTCTTGTAATCTTTCTGTTGTTAAAGCTCTTGCTTCTTCTCCTGGTAAGGAGTCTCTTATTTTATCTTCTAATTCTGCTAATGTAGATGGAACATCTGGTAAATCTGGTTGTAATTCTAACCATGCTCCTTGTTCATAGGCAGCAATTCTAACAAAACCATCACCATCATAAACATTAATCCAAGGACCAAAGTCTCTGCCTTGAAGATATGTGCCAGCAAGATATCCTTCAAAATTATCAAAGAAACTTCCATCTACTGTATTGCCTTCTCCTGTGTGAGGTGCTTCTGCTGAAACAACTTCAAGAGGTTGGTATTGAGGTTCAACTGCTTGTGGTTGTAATTTTGGTTCTGTATTTTTTGGTGTTGATTCTTCTTCAGGTTCTGGTGTAGGCTCTTCTTCACCAGAAGCACCTAAATTAAATTCAGTACCTCCGGAAACAGAATATCTATGTTTACATCCAGTTAAACCTAATAAAACTGCTGCTATTGTACCCAAAGTAAACAATTTTCTAAACATTATGACCCTAAATAAGGTAATCTAGGTGTATTTTTAAGAGTTTCTATGGTTTTATTCCTATAAGAATAATATTTGCAAGATTTCATATAAATAAGAATGTGTTATTGTGGTGTATGAGTGTTACAAATTCAGTAAGTAATTTAATGAGAAGACTAAGTCCTGGAAGAAACTATGCTGTTATTGCAAGAGATACTGGAGTAGAACTTTGTTATACTAATGGTTATTTTGGGGAGGATGATGCACATTACACACTTGTAACTGAAGATGGTTTGTTTGCGACTCTTGGTTCAACTGGATTAATCCAGGCAGTATATGCATATGATGATTCTGGAATGAGTCCATTATTTCTAAGAGATAATGCTTATGGCAATTTTCAAGTTCATGAAGAAAGCATTCCATCTATTGAATATGTCATGGATAGGGTTTATGAAACAATTCTTGGATTAGAATTTGACCAGAATGCAAAGTATAAAGATTTATTTGAATGGAGAGCTCAACAAATTATAGAGAGGTTTGGTGATTTTAGTGAATTGTATGGTGATGGAGACATACTTCCTGAATATAGAGATGAAATGACTGTAGTTAGTGTTTCAAAAGGTTGTCCTAGAAAATGTAGTGGTTGTCCATCTGGTGGAGGAATAGAACTTTATAACGAAGACACAATTAAAGCAAACATGGAATTGGCAAGAAGATATCAAGTAAAACACCATGGAAAATCATTAGGATTAATGGATGAAGGATTTATTAATGGATCTGATATTTTATGGCATCATTTAAGAAAAGGTGGTGTTGATCCAGTAAAGATTGTAGAGATGTATCGTGAACATTTTCCAGAAGTTGCTAAATTATATGCATTTATGGGAACACCAACAGTACTTGGAACAGAGTTAAAATATTTACAAGAACTTTATGCAGCAGGATTAAATAGAATTCTTTTTGGTTATGAAACAGGACATGATGCTACATCAAGATTTATAGGGAAGAATGAAACTGCTGCAAAAAAAGCAGAAGCATTAAGAAAATTACAAGCAGTTTCCTTAGATTCTGTATATAAATTCAAAACAATTGTACAAGTTGGTATGGTCGGTGAAGGTTTTTATGATGATGACGGAACTTTTGTATCAAGTAGAGAAGGACTTGAAGCGACTGTTGAAGAATTATCAAAAGTATTAAGAAGCATTCGTAGAATAAGACCTGATGGAAGATCTGGATATCCTTCTCTTATTGATGTTCCAGATAAAGTTTTAATTTCTAGATATGTTCCTGTTCCTGGAAGTAAATTGGCCAAATTACATGAAGAAGGTAAAGTAATAAAACCTTATTCTTCTTCAACTGGATTAGAAGATGATGTACGATGGTTGACCAGAGAACTAAGAAAAAGAGGAATTAGAGTTGAAGATCATTATGAGCATGCTATACAGCGTCCAGTTCAGATTATTACTGGTACAAAAGTTGCTTAAATACTATTTCTGTATAAATCACCACTAAAAAGTAAATAGTATATATAGACTAAATAGCATACATTTACTTTCTCTAAATACCTAATTATTCATAGATATAGACTATAGTATGTAAGGTGTAGAAAATGGCAAAAAAAGGATGTATAATGGGGCCAATAGAATGGCTTATTCCACTACTTCAAACTAGAGATAACCAGGACTATATAGACCTTGTACATGAAAAAGATAGGTCTATTAGAAGAAATACTGCTAATAATGCTGGTCAACTTGAGCTATTAGTTGATGCAGTTGAAGAGACTAGAGCTAATTACAAGTATATACTTCCAACATTTAGAGCTGTTGATACTGTTGATAAAGCAATGGCTATTGTAAAATACCCACTTAATGCAGTGTTAACTTTTTTTGGATTAGCAGGCATTGGTGGAGCAATTGGCACTGGAGAGAATATTTTAGAAGCTGCATATAAGGTACCAGCAACTGGATGGTATTGGTTAAAAACTAAAGATTATGCTGGAACTGCAAAACTTGGGGGTTTAGAAACATTATCCACAGTGGCTGCTCCTTGTGGTGCAGAGCTATTAGATGTAGCTAATCTATACACTGGAACACTTTATGATAGAATGACTTATGAAACAATAGGTAGATACTATCAAAAATTAGAAGATGTACAACATAGACAAAGGACTGCATTGCCAGATCCTACTGCACAAACAGCAGATGATGTAGTTCAGACACCAGAATTAGTTCAAAGAGATAGACCTAGAGAAGTAATTGATGGTGGAGTATTAGAAATACCTGGAGATTTAGATGAAGATGGATTTGAGTATGAAGTACCTGATGACATACAATGGGAATAAATATAGTATAGACACTATATACCATAAACTTATTTAAATCATTAACCTATTGAATAATAGAGAAGTCCTTATGGAGGTAAGAAAATGAAAGTTGGAGAATGTAATTTAGTTGATGCAAGAACTTGCAAAAAAGAAGATTCAGTTAAAGATGTAGCTATCACAATGAAAGATAAAAAAGTAAGACATATTTTTGTTATTGACGAGAATAGTTACCCTGTTGGAATTATTTCAACAACAGATATGACAAACAAAGTTGTTGCTGATGCAATGGATGCAAATACAACAAAAGCAGAGGACATTATGACAAGTCCATTAGATGTATGTGATAAAGAAGACGATTTAGTAACAGTTTACATGAATATGAGTGAGAACAATAGATTAAGTTGCCCAGTAGTTGAAGAAGGTAAATTAAAAGGCTTGTTAATTTTTAGAGAAGCCTTTAAAGAAGTAATGAAACTAAAAAAAGGTGGAACACTATGAGTGGATTAGTAAGAAAAGTAGTTAATTGGTTTATTCCTGTAGCTGAAAGCACAGAATCTTCAGACTATAGAAAGATGGTCTTTGACTATGATTCATCTATTGAATCAATGGTAAACAGCAATCCACAGTATCAAACTATTCTTGAAGAGAAGATAAAAGCTAATGAATTCAAATACAACAGATTTGTAACAGCTGGAAAATGGATTGATTCATTAGATAAACTTGGAATCTTCATTGGAGGAGAAGAACCAATAGAGCAATTGATTAAGATACCATATGCTTTGTATTATGCTTATGAAACAAAAGATTATGGATCATTGTTGTATTGGGGAATTCATGAAGTCTTTTCAATGATACCTGTTATTGGAGAGTTTGCTGATATTAGAAACATCTATGTAGATAGAGCTAAGGAAAGAATGGTCAAAAGCATTGCCAAGGATTTCCGTGCAGGAGTTAAGAATGCTAGCTTAGAAGAAAGAATACAAAGAGATCCAATGGCAGATAAATACCAAAGAAATGTTTCTCAATATGATAGAAACAGATTCGATGACTACATTGACCAACTTTTGGGAAGAAGCGGTGGATTTCAGCCTGCACTTAACCCAGTTTAGTAGTTAGTTAGCCAAAAACATATAAATTCCTTTCTTTTTTTATTCTTATATGAGTAAAGATAAGGGTATAAAGAAAGAATACAAGAAAAAGTTCTCAAAAGAGCCTGAAAAGCATTATGCAACTTCTGTACTTAAAAAAGAAGGCTTTGAAAGAAAGAAGTGTGGGTGTGGTACTTGGTTTTGGACTGCTTCTAATTCAGAAGTATGTGGTGATCCTGCTTGTACAGGTGGATTTTCATTTTTTGATAATAGACCATCAAAAAAAGATCTAGATTATGTTCAAGTTTGGCAAGAGTTTGCAAAATTATTCAAAAAACAAGGATATACACCAATTCCAAGATATCCTGTGGTTGCTCGCTGGCGTAAGGATACTGATTTTGTACAAGCAAGTATTTATGATTTCCAACCTTATGTTGTTTCTGGTGAAGTTAAACCGCCAGCAAATCCATTAGTTGTTCCACAATTCTGTGTTAGATTTAATGATATTGATAATGTTGGAATAACAGGTGCACATTATACTGGTTTTGTAATGATTGGACAACATGCATTTATGCCACCAAAAGATTTTACTCAAGAAAAATACTTTAAAGATATTCATTTGTGGTTAAAAAAAGGACTTGGATTACCAAATAAAGAGATAACTTTTCATGAAGATGCTTGGGCAGGTGGTGGAAACTTTGGTCCTTGTATGGAATTCTTTTCTAGAGGATTAGAATTGGGTAATCAAGTTTATATGCAATATGAACAGACTAACGCTGGACCAAAAGAATTAAAATTAAAAGTTTTAGATATGGGAATGGGACATGAAAGAAATGCTTGGTTTACAAAAGGAACTTCTACAAGTTATGAAACTACTTTCCCAACTGTATGTAAAAAAATGCATTCTTTAACTGGAATTAAGGTTGATGATAATTTAATGAAGAAGTTTTTACCTTATTCTGCATTTTTGAATGTCGATGAAGTAGATAATATAGACAAAGCTTGGTTAGGTGTTGCTAAGAAAGTTGGTGAAGATGTTAATGAGCTTAGAAAGAAAGTATTACCTTTAGCTGCAATGTACTCTGTAGCAGAACATTCTAGAAGTTTATTATTTACATTAAATGATGGTGCCTTACCTTCAAATGTTGGTGGAGGATATAATTTAAGAGTGATTTTACGTCGAGCATTATCTTTTATTGACCAATACGGATGGAATGTTGATTTAGCAGATGTTTGTGAATGGCATGCTGCTTATTTGAAAAAGTTATTTCCTGAGTTAGGTGAACATTTAGATGATGTAAATAAAATATTAGAAATTGAAAAGAGTAAATACAATGCAACAAAGAATAAAACAGCTGGAATTGTAAAGAAAATTGTTGAGAAAAAGGTTACAAATTCTCAATTATTGCAATTATATGATTCACAAGGTATTTCTCCAGAGATTGTAAGAGAAGAAGCTGCTAAATTAGGTAAGAAAATAAAGATTCCTGAGAACTTCTATGCAAAAGTTGCAGAATTGCATGAGAAAAAAGAACAAGAAGCAGCTACTAAAAAGGAGAAGACATTAGATTTAGATGATATTGATGAAACTAAAGCACTTTATTTTGATGATTATGCAAAAGTTAATTTTAAAGCCAAAGTAGTTAAAGTAATTGGAAAGAATGTTGTATTAGATAAATCATATTTTTATCCAACTTCAGGTGGACAATTGCATGATATTGGTTCATTGAATAATCAAGAAGTTGTTGATGTGTTTAAACAAGGAAATGTGATAATTCACTTGTTAAGAAATGAGAGTGGATTTAAAGTTGGTGATGAAGTTTGTGGTAAAGTTGATATTGAATGGAGAGAACAACTTGCACAACATCATACTGCTACACATATAATTAATGCAGCTGCTAGAAGAGTATTAGGTCATCATGTTAATCAAGCTTCTGCTAAAAAAACAAAAGAAAAAGCACAGATTGATGTTACACATTATGAGAGCCTTACTGATGATGAGATTAAGAAGATTGAAAAAGAAGCTAATAAGATTGTAAAAGAAGGAATTAATATTAGATCTACTTTTATGCCAAGAGAAAAAGCAGAGAAAAGTTTTGGAATGGAAATCTATCAAGGTGGTGTAGTTCCTGGCAAAGATCTAAGAATTATTGAAATTCCTGAAGTAGATGTTGAGTGTTGTGGGGGAACACACTTAGATAATACTTCAAAAGTTGGTGTTATAAAAATTGTTAAGTCAACAAAAGTACAAGATGGTATTGTTAGATTAGTTTTTACAGCTGGTAAAGCTGCAAAAGTAGTTGAAGCAGGCACACAAAATGTTTTAGAAGACTTGTGTCATTTATTAGATTGTAATGAGAACCAAATACCAGGAAGAGCATGTGAATTATTTACAAAATGGAAAAAAGTAGTTAAGAAGAAGAAAGAAATTGATACAAAAGATTTATGTTCTACAGAAGTCTTTGAAGGCGATGTTTTGGCTAAAGTATGTGAAGTATTGAAAACACAACCAGAGCATGTAATAAAGACTGTTAAAAGGTTTAAGAAGGAATTGGGGAATTAATAATCAAATAAACTTTGTTGTTTATTTCCTCTTAATATGTCTTCGAATTTCTGATCAAAGAATACTAATACAGAATCTGCAATTGGTTTTAATTGTTTTTTAATATAATGATCATAATCTATTTTTGATTTTAATATTTGTATTGGTTCTGGACCATTTTCTGTTAAAACATAGTCAATTATGGTTCCATCTAGTTTTGGTAATAATCTTGCTGCTTTTACATGAGGTGGAGTTGTCTTTGTGTAGGCTTCTAAAGGTTTTCTTAATGCTTTTCTGTAAATTAGTTTGTCGTCGAGCTTTCCTGCTTTTAAGTCATCAATTACTTTTTTTACATACTTTGTAATGTCTTTTTCATCGAATATTCTTTGTAATATCTCAATTTGAAAGTCTTTGGCAAGTTTTGTCCAGTCTCTTCTTACAACTTCTAAACCTACAAATTGTAATTCTTCTTTTTTTCCATCTGTTTTAAGGCCAGCGTATCTTTTTTTAGCACCTGCACCAGAATCACGTACCATTGGTAAGATAAATTTTCTGTATACTTTCTCGAATTCTAATTCTAAGAATGATTTTCTGTTGTATTCATCTTTAACTTGCTTTTTGTAGAATTTATTTACAAATTCTTGGATTTTCTCACCATCTTTTTTTGCTCCAGTATAATCTTTTGCTTGAGAATCAATAAAAATAGAATCTGTATCTCCATAAATTACTTTGTAGCCTAATTTTTCAACATTTTCAGCTGTTTCTTTTACAATTTTCTGACCAAAGTGTGTAATTGCATTAGCCATTTCTAGACTGTAAAACCTACAATTTGGATTAGCAAGTACTCCGAAAAACGAGTTCATTGTAATTTTAATTGCAAAGCTTGCAATATCATCTTTGTTTTTCTTTGCTTTATCTCTTTGTTGCCATAAACTTTCAATTAACATAGGTAAAATTCCATCTTCATTTCTAAATTTAGCTCCATTTGGTGCTTTTATTTCTCCTTTTTTATCTAAAGATATTGGATCTATGTTAAAAGTTCTAATTACACTTGGATATAGGCTTTTAAAGTCACAAACAACTACCCAATTGAATATTCCAGGTATACTATCTCTTACAAAACCACCTTTAATACGTTCTTCTCTGTCATTATATGAAGAAGAATTACAAACAATGTTTTTCTTCATTGTTTCTCTAAGATATAAAGAATCTAGAGATGCAATTGATGCACTAACTCTGTCGAGAGGCATTCCTGTTAACATGCTTCTTACAACTGTTAAATTGATTAAATTCTTTTTTTCTAGTATCTTTATAACAAGTTCTGCATCTTTAAGATTGTATTTTACTAGTTTTTCTTTGTTATTTTTGAACATATCTTCTATTTCTTTTGCTTTATTTCCAAATTGTATTGATTTTCTGTCTTTTAGGATTTCTTTTGCTGCTGTGTCTAGTTTGTAGTCTGGTAATTTAATAAAATTGTTTTTTAATAATGCGATTCCATCTAAAACTTGTCTGCCTGCAAAGTCTGCTTTGCTGTCTCTAAAGAAATCACTTTCAATTCTTAAAGAAGACTGCCAATCAGCTCTTCCTAAGATAAATGGAATTTTATGTTGTCTAAATTTATCTCTTAATACCATTAAATCAAAATCAATAACATTCCAGCCAGTAATAATATCTGGATCTTGTTTTTGGATTATATCTTTGAAAGATTCTAATAAGGATTTTTCATCTTTGTATATTGTTGCTCCTTTTACTTTGTCTTTTGATACTATTAAAGTTTCATGAGTGTTATTTTTGTCATTTATTGCATAAGATAAGCAGAATAATTTATCTGCTTTAAGATTTGTTTCAATATCTATTGATAATGTTTTTAATTCTGCTTGGTATTCTTTTGCTTGCTTGAATTTAGGTTCTTCGTATATTCTATCTACAAAATCTCCTTTTTTATATTCTCCAGAAATATCTGTAATTGCTTTTATGTTATTGTCAAGCATAAATCTGTATGAGAATCTTATGTCTGCTTCATAGCAAACAATGTTTTGCTCTTCAAGGTTTTTTCTAATTTGCGAAACTTCTTTTGGAATGTCTACAATTACTTTTACAACTTCTTTGTCTTCAAAGTTCCTGAATTTAGTTTCTTCGTGATCAAATTTGTCTACTTCTTTTGCTTTTTTTAGATCTTTCTTTTTAATAAAGAAATAAGGTCTTGTATAATTTATAGATAAGAAACTTTCACCATTTTCTAATTTTCCAAATAAGTAAACATATGCTTTTCCATCAATAATTCTATATGTTGGATATACTACAAAGGCTTTCATTTTGTTTTCTTAGTATTTAATGGGCAGTTCGGCTTTTGATGTATAATCAAAGAGCGGCACCTCCCCGTAAGGGACATCCCCCTCCGCTAGTGTCGTATTCTCTGAAGAGCCTCACATAGCAAGCCATTAAATACTATCCCATTATTTTATTTTTATATAGTTTCTCCTTCAGATTCTTGTATGCATAGTCTGCTAATGGTTTAAGGTTTATTATGTCTTCTTCATTATATTGCACTAGAAGATCTAAGTATTTAGATTTTCCAGTTGATTTATACATTTGCCAAAGATAAACAGCTTGTTCACCACCAATATCAGAAACTTCTTCTGCTCTTTTGATATTTAAGCATTTTTCAACTTTTTTTAATCCTCCTGTTAATCCAAGTTTAGCACAAGCATGTCTTAAATCAATATGTGGAATATTTGGAATAGTATTTGGATAATATTTGTTAATAACTGGTAAATCAAAGCTAGAACCATTGAAAGTTAGGATTAATTTGTACTTTTGCAATTCTTGTTTTAGTGCATGCATATTTAGATTCTTACCTTTTACCATTGTTTTTGTTTCATAGCCATCATATAAACCAACAACAGTAATATCTCCATAATAACCAGTGGTTTCAATATCTAAAAAGCAAGCATCATCTTTGAAATGATCATATAATCTCCATGTTTCAGAATTAGGTAAAAGTTTGTGGAAATGTTGTGAATTGTATTCTGCTAAATTAATTCTTGCTTTTTCTAATAATCTATTTGCTTGCAATTTTCTAAATTGAGAAAATCTTGGGACATTCTTATTTTCTAAGAAAGTGTTCCAATTAGTAATTCCTTTTTGCCAGAGCTTTTGCTCTGTAGCTGCACCAATCCTTGGAAGAAAAATAAAAGAATTTCTTATCATTTTATGGTTTTATTGTCAAATAGATTCTTCTGTTGTTTTTGCCTTTGTTTTTGCAGTCGATAACTTCTATTGTACCAATCTCACTTGTGTTTTTTACGTGTGTTCCACCATCTGCTTGAATATCAATGCCTTCGATGTTAACAATTCTCAAAGTTTTTACTCCTTCTGGTAAACCTTTTGCTAATCTTGCAAGTTCTGGTTTTTGTTCAACTTCTTCTCTTGGCATGAAGGATATTTTAACTTCAGCGTTTGTTGCAGATAATTCATTTGCTTTTTTTACATATTCACTTATTTTATCTCTGTCAAAGTCTTCTAAAGAGAAATCTATTCGTGTTTTTTCTAAGTCTAATTGATTTCCTGTAATTAAAGCACCTGCTTCTTTAATAAAAACACTACTTAAAACATGTGTGGCGGTATGCATTCGCATTAATCTATATCTTCTATCCCAATCGATTGTTCCTTTTACTTTATCGCCTTCTTTAAGTCCAGGTTTATCAACTTCATGGCTTATTTCTCCTGAGAATTTGCCTGCGAAGACTACATTGTATTCTGTATTATCTTCTGTTACGAGTTTACCAGTATCCCAAGGTTGACCTCCACTCTTTGGATAGAAAGCTGTTTGATCTAGGACTACAAATTTATCATCTTTAACACTTTTAACTGTTGCTTCGAATTCTTTAAGATAAGAATCTTCCATATATAATGCATTTGACATATTACCACCTCACTTGGTTAGAATTGTGAAATATTGGTGTTTTATATAGTTTATTATGTAAGTTAGAACTTCAAAACCTTGTAGAAACTATCGAAAATAGGCTGATCAGGTACAACTTGATAGAAATCTGCATTTAATTTAGTGCAAATGTCATGGATTCCTTCGCTGTGTTCATTTAGTTTATGTTGGTATTTTTCTCTTAATCTTCTACTAATGTATGTTCGCATTGTTTTATCAGATTCAGAATCATGAAGATTAACATCTCCTTCTATTTTTAGATCTACTTCTTCTCTATCTAAAACTTGGATAACTTTTAATTCATTTGTTCCTAATCTTAATAATCCTCGTTTTATTTCATCTAAATCATAAAGAAAATCTGAGATAACTACAACTAGTGCTCTGGAGTGTAATAGTTTTTTGTATTTCTGCATGCAATCTTCAAATTTAGAATCTCCTCTTACATGTAGTCTTTTTAAGATCTCAACTGTAGAAGCTAATTGACTCATTCCTTTTTTTGGTTTGAATGGATTTAAATCTTCTGAAAAAGTTGAGAATTCAAATTTATCATTATCTTTCATTGCTAAGAAAGCAAAACCTAAACCAAGCATTGATCCATATTCGAATTTTGTAAATGGTTTACCAAAATCCATACTTTTAGATCTATCTAGAATAATATGTGCTGTTAGTGTTTTTTCTTCTTCAAATTGTTTAACAAAGAACTCATCTGTCCTTGCAAAGACTTTCCAATCAATTAATCTAGTATCATCACCTTTTACATAAGGTCTATAATCTTGGATTGTTAATCCTCTTCCTGTTGCAGTACTTCTTCTTCCACCAGCATAACTAGAAGTAATTCTCTTTCTAATTATTAAGCTGAACCTTCCTAGCTGGTCTAAGAACTCTGTATTTATTGTCATATAGAAATTCTGGGGAGAATTATTTAAATGTGTTTTGGATTACTTCCCAACTATTGCCTTAATGAATCCCATATATAATGGATTTGGTGATAATGGTTTTGATGTAAATTCTGGGTGGAATTGAGAACCTACAAAGAATTTATGATCTGGTAATTCAAGTATTTGCATAATTGGGAATTTAGGTGCTTTTCCTGAAAAAACCATTCCTTTTTTCTCTAGAATTGGAATATATTCTGGGTTTACTTCCCATCTATGTCTAAATCTTTCTCTAACTAGTGTTTTATTTCCATATAATTTGTAAGCTAGAGTTCCTTTTTTGATTTCAACATCTTTTCCACCTAAACGCATGTTTCCGCCTAGGCCTTCAATCTTTTTTTGTTCTGGTAAATTATCAATAACAGGATGTACTGGTTTTCTTTCTACTTCTGTTGAGTTTGCTCCTTTTAGATTGCATACATGTCTTGCAAAATCAATAACAGCCATTTGAAATCCTAAACATAATCCAAGATAAGGTATATTATTTTCTCTTAAGTATTTTACACATGCAATTTTTCCTTCTACTCCTCTTTTACCAAAACCACCTGGTACAATAACTCCATCAATACCTTTCATTGCTTCTTCAATACTTAATGTTCCTCTTTCAATTTTAGTGGTTTCTATCCATTTCATTTCTAATTTAACATTGTGTGCAGAGCATGCATGTTCTAATGCAGCCATGACACTTGCATAAGAATCTCTTAATGATGTATATTTTCCAGTTATACCAATTGTAACTGTTTTCTTTGGTTTTAATATTCCATCTGTGAATTTTTGCCAGAGCTTCCATTCTTTTTTTGCTTTATTTTCATCTGCTCTTCTTTTTAATCCAAATACATCTATAATTTCTTCATCAATTCCAGCATCTTTTAATAATTCTGGAACTAAATAAACACTTTTAATATCATGCATACTTATAACTCTGTCTAATGGAACATTTGTGTAGATGCTAATTTTTTCTCTTACTGTGTCTGTTACTTTTTCTGGACATCTGCATGCAACTAAATCTGGTTGTATTCCTTCTTCCATTAATTTTTTAATACCTAATTGTGCTGCTTTACTTTTTTGTTCTCCTAATATACTTGGAGTTAAAATATAAGTTAATGCAACTATACATACATTTTCTTTTCCTTCTTCATAAGCAAGTTCTCTTAGTGCTTCTAAATAATGCATGTTCTCTAAGTCACCAACTGTTCCACCAACTTCAACACAAATAACATCTGCTTTTTGTTCCATTGCTAATTTTCTTAGTGTTAATTTTATTTCTCCTGTAACATGTGGAATAATTTGTACATCTCTACCTAAATATACTCCTCTTCTTTCTTTTTCAAAAACACTTGAATAAATTTGACCAGAAGTTGTGAAACTTCTTTTTGTTAGATTTTTATTTAGCATTCTTTCATATGTTCCTAAATCCATGTCTGTTTCTATACCATCATCTAAAACAAATACTTCACCATGTCTATATGGATTTAGTGTTCCAGAATCTACATTTAGATATCCTTCTAATTTAATAGGTGCTACATTGAAACCTTTATCTTGTAATAGTTTTCCAATACTTGCAGAAAATATTCCTTTTCCTAAACCAGACATAACTGTTCCGAAAACTAGAATGAATTTAGTTTTACCAACTTTATAGCCTTCTGGTATTGGTGTGTAGAACTCATGATCTGTTGATATATTTGAAATACTTTGCAGTATCTCCTTACCATTCATAGATAATCACCCCTATAAAGAAGGAATCTTCGAAATTCCTGAAATATTGCTTTTTGCATTGATTGAAAATGGGTCGCTCATATTTAAAGCTTGCGGTAAGAGTGTAGGGATTTGTATAATGAGTATTAGAGAAAACTCACTTAATTCTATTTCTATATACTACAGCGAATAATGTCATCTGGGCCATTGTTACTAAATACATTACAAAGAATGAAAGTCCAAATAATAATGAGATAAATATAATTAATCCAACAACATTTGTTGTGACAATTGAGGCAAGTAAGAGTGGCTTAATTAACATTACTAAAACACCAAGTATAAAATAAACAAAAACAGAGTAAAGAGCTAAGCTAAACCACATACCAAAATATTCTTTAGTGAAAATGGCTTTAAATATATTAGATATATCAAAGCCTGCTAAGAAATTTCCTTTTACAGCAAAAGAAACCAATGCCATTGGAACAATATAATATGTTGCTATAAGAATAATAAAAAACAATACTTGAAAATTGGCCATGGTTGAAAGTAAATTTATGTTTAATATATCTCCACTATTTCCCATTTTAAGTATACTAGAAATATGCCAAATAATAAAAAAACTAAGTGGGATTAAATAAATACCATAAATAATAGAAGACTGTATTCCTTTTACAAATAAATCACCCCAATTATCCCATTTAGGTAAATCAGATTTATTTTGAGCATGGGTCTCTTTAGATGCTCTAATTAAATAACCTTGTAATGGAAGCAAAGGAATACCTAATGGAATAATCATTGATAATAGACATAAAATAAAAGATATAAATAAGGATTTAGAATCCATAAATGGTCTTTTGATTGCATCAATAATGTTTGGTTCTGGTAAAAGTTTTTTCTTGGTCTTTGTTTCTTTTTTATTTTTCTTTTTTGAGTCAGTTTTTACAAAATACTCAAAAATAAATCTAATAAATATATATAATCCAACAAGTAATGAGATAAATCCAATGTTCCTCATAAAAGGTTCAGATGGTTTTAATATTGAAACAATTCCAATAAATATGAAAAATATAGAGAACACAACCCTAAAACCAATATTTACATTAGCTTGAACTTCCTCAGATTGAGTGGTTTTTGCTTTGCTTGATTTAGAAAACATATCCAATTTATATTTGCCCCCACATTTAGGACATGTTAAACTCTTTGGCATAGTTTTTCTCTTATTTCTACACTTAGAGCAAATAAAGCTTTTTTCCATATCTATTTCTCAAATAAAACTCTTATATAACCTTTTCTATTATAAGTTTAGAACAACCCATTCCACAACCCACTAAATACTTTGGCTCCATCGAACATTCCCAAAGGGATCATATTGAAGAAGAATAAGAACATATTTATGAACTTACTATAGTGTAATCCGAGTTTCCATGTGTTGGATAATCTTTTTGAGTGGAATTTTAGTAAATACCATGCACCTAACCACAATAGTAGATTTACAAAAGGTCCTGCAAATGCAATTGCTGCGCCAATTAATGGTTTCTGTTGTAGTATTTGCAAACATTCTGTTGAGATTAACTGAGTAGCTGGATCTTGGCAAGGTACAACATATGCTGGTACAAAAAATAAGAATGGTGAGCCAATTACCTTTAACACTAATCCAATACCTAACCAAGTGTATGCTGCATGGAATGTTCCTTGCAAACCATAAAACATTGATACTAATTTATGGCCCATTTCATGGAAAATAATAGCAGGTGCTGTAACTGCTGCAGCGAATTGGAACTTTTGCCAGCCAGTAGGACCTCTATGGTGTTTTAGTGGATCATAATCAGCTGTGATAGTTTGTTTTGGTGCAAAAATATCTTTAAAAATAAACCCAATTGCAGCTGTCATAATAAGAATATCTATTATTTCTTGTATACCTACTATTGCCATGGATAATTTAGAAGAATTGATGTTTAAAAAACTTATGGATGATAATCTTTATCTGGATCATGGGCAATGTAAGAATCGCCTTTTAATTCATCAAGTAATCCTCTAGAAGCTTGTATTAGATCATATTGTTCAGAAACTGTTTTGTAATCTTCACCTAAGTGATCTACTATTTGTTCGACATCTGCTAACTGGCCAGGTGAAACATAACCTCCATTTTCTTGGTAACCTGCCATATCTTTTAATCTACTGTATAAATCAGTTAGCCCAACGCTTTCTTCATCTGGTTTTGGTGCATCTTCTGCAGCACCTTCTAAGCCTTCAGCATGTGGAAGAAATTGATCAATAGAATCTTTTTGGCGAATAGCTGCTGCTTCTTCTTTAATTGCCTTATCTAACATCTCTTGTTGAGAAGAATCAATCATCTTTTTGCTTTCAGTAATTAATCTTTCTGCTTCTTCAAGTTCTTTTTTAGCTTGGTCTTCCATCTCTTTTAATTTTTGTATTCTTTCTTCAGGAGAAAGTTTGGCAAGTTCATCTTTATCCAAGCCCATGCTTACCACCACAACATGCCGCAATGTTTTTTTGTTTCTTTGTATAAATGATATGTGTTTAGCTTTGCATTTCTTTTTGCAACAAAAGATTCCCATTCTTTAAGTGCTTTAGATACTTTTGGTTTTTTGTCTTTACCTTTTCCTTTTCCTTTTAAGAAAGATGGAACAAATAACTCTCCAAAACCCTTTGCAACACTAACAAATGGATCCATAGCAGTAGGTTGTTTAATGTTTTTTTCAACACGTTTTTCTATTGTAGTAAAAGGCACATTAATTGATTCTTCTGCTTCTTTTAGATATTTTTCTAACTCATAACCTAGAGCTTCTAAAGCTCTTTTTACAGACTCATCGACTGTTTCTAAAAGTCTAAAGTCTTCTTCTTCTTTCATTTTTATGAAGTTGTTAACTTGTTCTTTTGTCCAATTATATGCTCTAAAGTTTATTGTTGTTTCGCCAGAGTGTACAGGACCTTTTTGATATTCTTGGTTAAAATTCATATGTGGTGTTGCCCTGTATTCAAAATGAATACTAATAACTGAATGCATATGTTTATTTGGTATATCTTCTCTACCATATCTTTTAGCAGTTGGTAGTTTTTCTGCTAAAATCTCCACTTCAACAATAGCTCCTTCAAAAGGACCAATAAGTTCTGGGTTATCTGACTCATCTTTAAGATGCAATCTTCTAATATTTCTTAAATATGGTTTTACCCAATTTATGTACATCTTTATTACATCATAATGTTGTCTTAAGTATTTTACAGTAAAGATTTTTCTACTTACAACTTCTTTGTATGTTGATTCTCTCCATTGCATATATGTTCTTAATTTTCTTTTCAAAACTTCTTTTACTTTTCTATTAAAATCAAGTTTGTCAACCATTTCATCAACTTGACCTGGTTTATTTGGATGAATTGAGAAAAATAAATCTGGTAAAGTAGCGAAGTGTAATTCTCTAGACATTCCATAAACAGATGCTGGGTTTTTTGCACCTTGTTCAACCATGTCAATCCATATACCTTTTAATGTAATGTCTGCACTTTCTCTTGATTTACTAGTTGGAGTCATTGCATCTTCATAATATCCAATTCTTTCATCTAAAATTCTAAGTTCTCTTACTAATTGGAATAATTCTTTTACCATTTTTCCAATTGTAGCTAGAAATCCGCTAACTTTATCTTGTTGTAAGCCTAAACGTTGTTGAGCATTTCCAAAAAATGCACTATGTTCAGAAGCAGCAAAATAATCTGTTATTTTATGAATATGTCTAAAACCACATGCATATTTTAACATATCTAGAATATGAAAATAGTTTTCTTCAATAGATTGATTATGTATTTCATGGATAAGTCTATATGCTAATTCTGGTTCAGGAAAGCCAGTATGAGCAAAAACACTTACACCTTTTATATCTGAACCTACTTCTGTCTCTTCTATTTTTTTAAACCCATGTTTAGCTAAAAGTTCAGGATCTGTACCATGCATATAAAATACCTAGATACTATCATTTATAATTCTTACGATTCCAGAGTACAAAAGCATTGCCTACAGACAGAATAAGCTCTGAATTTGTAGAATTTGCTATTTCTGCAATAAATGCCTTTTTATCTATAGAATCCACTAGGCTTTTTAGTAATTTTACCTTAATTAAGTTATGTAATTTAAGTTGGTTCTTTATTTCTTGCAAAACACCTGTTGTTAAGCCAGATTTACCTATTCTAACTGCTGGTTGTATAATTTTTGCTTTTTTTCTTATTTCTTTTTTATCCATTATACTGAAAGAAAGAATAGTTGTTTTTAAAGGTGTTCTTTTGGCTCATGCATATATAACCTGGCCCTATCATGGCCTAATAATTTCCTTTTTTGAAGCTCTAGAAGGTGATGGTCTTTTTTCCTTTTTATATTCTTTAGATTTGCTTCAACATCATCTAATAATAAGGAAATGTGTTCTCCACTTAAGTAATGTGGTAAGACAACATAATCAGCTCCTGAATTATACAATCCAAGGGCTTCATCTAAATGAGAAGCAGTAACAATAACAAGTATTTTCTTATTTGTTCTTTTAGCTTTACGAATTAAAAGTCTAGAAGCATGTTCATCTGGAACAGTTGAAACAACTATTTTTGCTTTTTTAAATGGAATTTCATCAAGAACTTCTATATTACTTATATCACCAAAAATAGCTGAGATCTTTTTTTGTACAAGTGTTTTTATAACTTGAGGATTATAATCAATAACTAAAAATTTCTTTTTCAGTTTTGTTAATTTTCTAAATATACTATAAGCAGCCCTATTATAACCACAAAGAATAACTTCAGGATTAGGATTAGACATAAATGTTTCAGGATGTCTTTTTATCCCTCCAATCTTATCAAAAATACCCAAGTCTTTTTGTAAAAAATTGTATATGTGTTTTTCATACTTTAATACATAACTGGTTGATGGGATTGATATTATAGCGAGCATTGTAGTTAAAAAAAAGATATTTGAACCTATAACTCCTGCTGCTAAACCGTTTGCAACTAATATTAAAGAGAATTCACTAACTTGGCCTAGTGTAACACCTGTAGAGTAAGCTACTTTTTTTGTATAACCAAATAAAGCAGTTATTGTAATTACAATTAATGGTTTTAAGAAAAGAACTGCAATACCAAATAGGAAAACAGGTACAATTAATTTACCAAATTCAACAAAATGAAGTTGTATACCTAATGACACAAAGAATAGTGTCGAGAAGAAATCTCTTAATGGCATTATTCTAGCTACAATTTCTGTTGTGTAGTGTAAATTTCCTAATAATACGCCACCGATAAAAGCACCAATTGCTAAAGAGAAACCAGAAGCTTCAAAAACTAATGCAAAAAGAAAGCAGACTGTCAAACTAAATAAGAATAAAACTTCTCTTCCTTTTGCTGCAAAAGCCGAGATATAAGGGAATAATAAATTTCCTAAGAATACTGTAATTAGTAACACAATTGTTCCTTTTGATATGTGTATTAAGAAATCAATTATAGATGGAGTGTTAATAGTTGTTAATATTAATAATGCAAACATTGCGATAACATCCTGGACAAGAAGAATACCTATAACAATTCTGCCGTGTAATGTATCTAATTCTCGTTTATCTGATAAGATTTTCAATACAACCATTGTGCTGCTGAAAACTAAAATAAATCCAAGATATACTGCTTCTATAGCTGAGAATCCTAATAAGGTTGCTAAGAAAAAACCAATTGGGAAAATAATTGCAACTTGTAATATTGTTCCAATAGATGATACAAATTCAACATCTTTTAATCTGCCAAACTCTATTTCCATACCTACTAAAAATAATAAGAAAGCAATTCCAATCTCAGAGAATGTTTGTATTAATTCAAGATTGCTTATTAAACTAAAAGTATCAGATATATTAAATGCTGCTTGGATTTTAGGAATTCTAAGTAGATTATATAATCCTGGACCAAGAAGAAGTCCTGCTACAATATATGCTGGAATTAAAGGTTGTTTGAATTTCTTTGCAACAAAGGCTAGAGTTGTAGCAACAATTATAATTAAGCCTAGCTCTAAAAATATGACATTGACCATTAATATACCTCTCTTCCCCTTTTAGAATATATAATTAGTGTTACTCTTTTAATAGTTTTTTAATTATAACGCTTATATTTTGGATAAGATCACTCGGGAGTAATCCTTGACCTATTTTTTTGTATACTTTATCACCAACATACCCGTTGATAAATGAAGCTGCTGCTGCACTATTGAATAGATCATTAGATTGAGCTAGAAAACCTGCTGCTAAGCCTGCTAGAACATCTCCAGTGCCTGCAACAGTCATTGCTGGATTGCCTGTTTTATTATATTTTACTTTATCTTTTGAAATGATTGTATCTGTGTTTCCTTTTACTAAGATAATGTTGTTTTTTAATTTGTTATGGAAGTTATGAGCAGATAATTTGCTATTTTTCAATAATTGTTTTAGTTCTGCTCTATGTGGTGTAAGTATTGCATTGTTTACATCTTGTATGTTTATTGCTTTCAGTGCATCTGCATCAATGACTAATGGTTTTTTTGACTTTTTTACATAATTTCTTACAAAATCAGATGCTTCTATTCCAATTCCTGGTCCAATTAATACACAATCAAAGTCTTTTTCTAATTTAAGCATTTGTTTAACATGTTTTTTCTGGAAAAATGCTGTTTTTATTTTGTGAGTTATTAATTCTGGAGCATAAGTGTGAATAACCCAAGCAACTTTCTCTGGTGTAGCAATTGTAACCCAATCTATCCCTGCCCTATAAGCACAAATAGCTTGCGCTGCAAGTAAAGGAGCACCAGGATATTTCTCAGAACCACTAATAATTAGAACTTTGCCATGCTGACCTTTATAAGATTGCATTTTTCTCTTTTTGGTTACTGCAAATAATTCACCAGGTCCAATTAATTCATTTGCTTTTTTCGGAATTCCAATTGGCACAACTTTTACTTTCTTTCCAAATTTCTTTAGACCTGGTTTGTCGTCGTGGAAAGTTAATATTTTGTCTGCTTTAATTATTAGTTTTCCTTTGCCAGTATCTGGATTTAAGCCAGATGGAATGTCGAGTGAAATAACTTTTACACCAGCCTTATGCAATTTGTTAATATTTTTAATAATTGTTTTGTATGGATCACGGATTTCCCCAGAAATTCCAACTCCAAAGATTGCATCAACAATAAGTTTTGGCTCACCAATCTTTTTTACAAATTGTTTTTTCTTTAATTTGTTATAGTTTTTCTTTGCAGCACCTTTTAATTTGTTTTTTTGACCAATAAAGTAAACATTGCAATTTAATTTACGTGCAACAACAAAACCATCGCCTCCATTGTTTCCATGATTAGCTATTACAAGGATTTCTGATGGTTTAATCCCATTGTAATTCTTTTTTATGAATTTTGCAGCACCAGAGCCTGCGTTTTCCATTAGTTTTTCTATAGAAGTTCCAAAGTATTGTGAATTAATGTCTAATATTTTAACGTCTTTTGAAGTTATCATTTTATTTTTTCTTTGGTTTGTGTCTGTCCTCGACAATTTTGCAATTACCTGCTGGAAGAAATCTAATTATCTCATCTAAGTCTCCACCAAACTTCTTTTTTACTTTTTTAGCAATATCACTTGCTTTATCACTTCCTTGAATAAGAATTACATAATCTTTTGCATGCTTTTTTATTGCATTTACTGGACCAGCAATTATTTGTCCATCTTTCTTAACACCAATTGCTAACTCTAATTTGTTTTCAATATAATTTGTTTTTCCATAAATCATAAATGCTCCTTTTGCTAAATATTCACCAGATTTTGCTTCTTTGGAAACTTGTTCTGGAGTAACCCAAAATACTTCTGTTGAGAGCAAGCCAGCTTTCCATGCTCGACTGTATGATGCAGTTGCATTTGCAACCTCTGATAGTGTTTTCTTTGTTGGTTTTTTTCCAGCTTTTGCTGCTTTACTGTCAGTTTTTACTTTGATTACAAAAAATGGAGAACCTGCCATATCTGTGTGAAAAACAATATCATCTTTGTCAGTATGTTTTTTGATTACAATCTCATTTGTTGTTGCATCTCTACCGCCAATAACTAAGAAACCTTCGCTGCTATGAAACCATCTAAACTTTTCAAACCATTCTTTTTTTCTTTGTTCTTTTTCTTGTTGTTCCTCTAGGTCTTTCTCTGTTATTAATTCTGTTTTACGTTTTTCTTCTAATTTTGCTAATTTTTCTTTTGATTTTTCCAATGCTTTTGTAGCTCCTTCTATCTTTTTCTTGGCTTTCTTAGCCTTATTAAAATAAGAAGCTGCATTTTCTTCTATAGTTTTAGTAAAATCTAGGCTTATACGCATGGAATTGATTAGATAAAGGGGTTTTTAAACTTTATGTGTGTATTAACACTTAGGTATTCCTTGGATAATTATTGATTTCTCAGATGGGCAGATTAGCTGGCCACTGTTTTCAATAACAACTGGTACAATTTTGAATTTTTCTAGAGCACCAAATGCATTAGAATTATATTCTGTTGTGAATTTCCTTACTTCGCCTGGGCCAAGGGTTTCTTCAAGATCTATTGTAGTGGCGTCTAGATTACCATAATATGTTAATTTGAAACTAGAAATTGCTTCTTTTGGGCCATTTTCTAATGTAAATATAAGATCATAACCATCTAAACAAACCTCAGGTTCTCCTCCTGTTTCTACTAATTCAATATATACACTACCACATTCTCCTAATGAACCACTATAAGTCATTACAACTGCACCTAATGCAACTGAGAATGCTATAAGAAGCACTGTAGCAATTAATGGAGATACCCCTTTTTTCCCAAACATCTATAATACACCTCTTTTTATATACTCAAGAATGATGAGTTTAAATAATTTATCATAATTAAGAATATTACTTACGTCTTGCTCGCTTTTTGATGTAACTTGTCATCATTTTAGTTGTCTTTTTTGAATTATATGAACCTTCTTTTGAACTAAATAAATCTAAAACGTCTTTGCCTCCACCGCCTTTAAAGACTGCGTACGAGAATATTACTAAAACAACTAAGCCTGCAAGTAGTAATGCTTTTGCATACCATTTGAATATATTTCCTGTAGATTCTTCAATTGCTTCTGTTACAGCTGCTCCTGTAATTGTAGATAAGCCAGATTCTTCTTCCTCATCTACTGGTTCTCCTTCTTGAGGTAAATAAACACAAGTTTTTGATAATATTGGATCATGTGTAGGTGTATCACATTCACTTAGATCTTCACATTCTCTTGTTACAACACCATCTTCAGTACATAATGGCCAATCAGTACATTCCCATTCAGACCAACAATTTTCTTCATCTTCATCATAATAATCTTCACAACCAGGATCATATGGATAATCAATGTAACCATCACCATCATTATCATCACCATCTGCACAATCTGCTGCTGTTCTTATTTTAGTCCATGTACCGCCTGCGCCGCCTGAACCCGCTGAACCAGATGATGAAGATCCTCTACCAGAAATACTTGACCCAACACCTGAGAAATGTGGTATTCTTAACCATGTTTTATCAACTGTTGCATCTATATAACAATATGCAGTAGGGTCTGATGTTGAACAAGGCATTTCATCAAACCATGTTTCATTAAAATCAGCATATTCTGATAAATTGCCACCAATGCCTGCTGTTCCATTTGATGAAGTATTCCAGAGAAGATTCCAATCTTCATCATAAAGATAAGGAATAGACACAGTCATTGTATTTTCTTGGAAATCTGAATCATAAGGAATACCAATTATAACTCTACTATAAATCTCAGGACCTTGACTACCTAATCTCCATACTTCTTGTATTGTATTTCCAGTACTCATTTGATCTGCTTGATCATCAAACATTGCATCAGGTGGACCTGAAGCAAGCATATCAACATTCACATAATGAACATCTACATTATTATAACTCATTCTAAAGTCAAATGCTCCTCCTCCAAGTACTACAGAAAACAATTGCATCATTGTTGACTCATTAAAAATAAAATTCTTTAATATACAAATGGATGGAGGATTTGGAACACTACATGTTGAGTTAGAAGTATATAAAGTAATGTTTGTATTTGAAAAACCAGTTCCATTAATTCCAGTAGGATTAAAGCTTCGTAAAGTTATATTACTATTGTTTTGTATTTCTGCTACAGTATATTCTGATATCCTCTTTGGAGCATAATCACTTGTGAAAATTTCAACTTCATCAAGTCCAGTTACATTAAGTAAAGGTATTGAATAATTTGCGCCGCCTTCATTTGACCATTCTATAAAATCAAATCTTACTGCTCCGTAATCAGAGTAATCTGGTGTAAATTTAACATTCCCTGAAAAGTCACTAAGAGTTTGTCCTGTTGTATTAACTAATCTAAATGTTTGTTGTTTTGTTGGAATTTGTATTTGTCCACCATTTGCATCACCCATTGTTATATTATTTTCATCTCCAAGTAAACCATAAACTGTAGTAAAATTAATTTCAGTATCATTTTGTATATTATTTACTCCTAAAGTTACGTTTTTAAAAGCACCAAAATATTCAGTTCCATTACTAATTGTTGCAAATAATAAATAACTCCTTGTTTCTGTACTAATGTAAGGTACAGTAATATTATAAAAACCATTGCTTGTTGTAAAAACATCTGTATCAAGATTCCAGGTACTAACATTATAAGGAAGTGATCCTGAACTAACTGATACCATATTACCTGGTTCCATTAAATAAGGAACAATGTACATCTCATCTCTTGTGCCTGAGATTAATTGAGGATCAATATAACCATATAACCTCAGAAAACTTTCTGTTGTATTGAATAATTTATGAAGAGTTTTTGTAGTTGTATTATAACTTGATAATGAATCTAAATCATAACTTTGATTAGATGAAAAATTAGTCCAATCAAAACTAAAAGGAACAAAATGTTGGTTAGTTGATCCATGAGCTGGCCAAATCATTAATGAATAATTTCTATTAAGTGGAACTATAATTTGTGTTCCATTAGAATTATTATTACTTGCATGTGCAAGAATATAACCAATACCTGTGTCTTTTAATGCATAACTAACTGGAATAAGATCCCCAGTGGAATTAAATGCACTTATGTTAATTGTTCCTGCTTCTGTAAGATAATAACTAGTATTAACTGTTCCTTGCATTTCATCAACACTCATATGTGGACCAATTCTAGTTACATGTGTTGCATGACTTGTTGTGCTATTGTATAAAGTAGCACTAAATTTATACAGAAAATTATTAAGACTTGTTATATTACTTAGATTAAAGAATCCATTTTCATCACTTAATACATAGACTGTAGTATTTAATTGAAACCCTGTATTTTGTGGATCAAGATAAACTTCCATAGAAACATTTGTTCCATTTAATGGACTTCCAGATTGATCAAGAGTATAACCATAATAATCAAATGTTTGTGAAAGAATAGTTAATGGATTAGACCATCTTGTTGCTCCCATATTAGATGAAGTTGCAGGTGTTATTGTTGCATTCCATGTTTGGCCAGGAGCAGTCATAGTTGAAAGTACTATATCTGTAAATTGTGAATTAAGTAACCCAATATAAGTTGGACTTAATGAACTATTCCAAACCCTTATTTCATCTACTTTCCCATTCCAATACCAATCCTTACTTGTATGATAACCAATTTCTATTTTTCTATTTGATGGTTCTATGTTACCAGAGGCCATTTGTTGTCCTGTTAATACACCGTTAACATATATAGCAATATGAGAACCATTGTAAGTTCCAACAATATGATACCAATTATTTGGAGCTATTGATGCATTAGAAGTAACTGTTTTTTTAGAGCTAGTATAAGTTTGGAATTTAAAAGAACCTTCTAACATCCCTAAATGAAATTGTGGATTGTTTGTATTCCCACGACGTCTAATAATAGTATGATTTGTAGTTGGATTATAATTACTTGGATTTACCCATGCTTCTACACTTATTTTATTAGTAAGACCAAGCTCAGAGCCATTACCTGTTTGTAAATAATCATCTACTCCATCTAAAGTAAATCCTCCAAAACCATTATGACCAGCAGTTGCACTCCAAACAGGTGAGCCAACTGCATTAGATAGGCTATAATTATTACCTGAGAAATCTAAAATAGGATTAGTACTTGCACCTTCAAATGGATAATGCACTAATGTAAGTGATCTACCATTTTTATACCAATTGATTATATTTGTTAAAGCCAGATTATTTGGATCTGTAGAAGATTGATTATAAACAGTTAAGTTTTCTGTTGTGAAATTAGTACCAAATGTAGAATTTAATAATGGCCTTGCTTGTACTGGTTCAGTAGACATATTAACTGCAACACTTCTTTGAAAAGTAGCATTTCCACCTTGGATATAATAAACTGTTACATTAACAGCAGTATGTTGATCTCCAGCAGCTGTTCCTCTTGATGTTAAAGTTATATTAAATAAATAGGTTTCATCTTGGCCAAGGTTTAAACCAGTTATATTCCAACTATTATAATCTAATCCTCCAGCTGACCAAGTAGCATTAGTAGGTAAGTCAGTAGCATTAAGTAAAAATAATGAACTATTATAATAATCTAAAATATCTAATCTACTTATATTTAAGTCAGAAGCTAAGCAAGTTACATTAATTGTATATTTAATTAAATCATTGAGTTTTGCAGTAGTTGCATTAGCAGTTATATTTACATAAGCATTACCTGATGCAGAATTAGTAATTGTATCAGTAGCAGTAGAAGCAATCATTCCTGTTAATGTTGTACCATCACTTATATTAAGAACTTCACCTATAAATCCTGCATATGTTTCAATCTCTACAGCTGAGTCTGGGTCAATTGCTGAAGAATTTAAGAAAATAGTGAAATTAGTAGTAAATGTTTGTCCAACAGTTGCATTAAAACCAATTTGAGTAGTGTATACATCATTCTCACTTGGAGAAGAGGAAGCAATAACAACAATTACAAAATTTGTAAAATTAAGAGTATCTTCATTTGTTACATTAACATAAAGTGTAACATTTTGATCAAATACACAAGATGTACAATTAGTTGCAGTTGATATATTAAGATCATAAAATGATGCATTTATTTGTAAGTTTTGATCTGTTATATTTAACCAATCAACTACATCTCCGTCGTCATTTATTACAAAAGTTAATGAATCATCTCCGTTTGCATCTTCATAACTATTGAATTCAATATCATAAGAATTTGCAGGAATGCCAAAAATTGTATAACCACCAGAGCTATTAGTTAAAGTTCCGAAGTTTAAGTTTTCAGAATCATCTGTTAGATTAACAGGTAGATTTACAGCTGGTGTACCATTTGCAAAGGTTAAAAAACCAGTTACAGTGAAGTTTGATAGATTGTAATAATAACCTGAATTTTGGAATGTATCTGGAGCAACATCTTTTGGTGGACCAGGGGCTTGGTTTGTGGCAACTACACCATACCCAACACTTCCTGTTGCTGGAGTAAGGCCTAAACCACTTATAGAAAGATTAAAATCAACTCTATTATTTGCACACATATCTGAAATATTATTGTATTCACTTAAAGTTAAAGAACCCACAGAACTCCAAGAACCTGTCCATTGATCTACCCCCATACTTGAAATACCTGTACTATTTAATACCATTCCGATTCTAAAATCTGATCCATTCATACATTGTGTTCCAGGACAACCAGAGTCAATACCATTTGTATCTGCAAAAAACAAATACATAAAATTAGGTAATCCAGGAGGAAAATCTCCTCCACAGATTGATAAATTACTCATATTAACAAAAGTTGTTCTAGTCCATAAATTTATTCCATCATCAGCCATATAAGATGCATTTATGTCTGCCCAATCTTGTCCTGAGGCATCTCCTACTACATCTGTTCCTATGATGTATTGTACAGTAAAAGGAAAGAATGCATTTGCACTAACATAAATAACAAATAAACTAATTAGAATGATAAAAGAGATTGATAGAATTCCGAGTTTGTGGTAGATTCTTCTAAATATAGAATTCTTTAGTGATTCACCTCTTCTTTTTTCATGTGGAGACATGTATAATTCACTCTACCTTCGCCAAACTATATACTTCCTGGTAGTTATTATTTATAAAGATTATGCAGAATTAGATATATACAATAAATTAAATACAAATAGAATTACTTACGTCTTGCTCGTTTTTTAATGTAACTTGTCATCATTTTAGTTGTCTTTGAATTATATGAACCTTCTTTTGAACTAAATAAATCTAAAACCTCTTTGCCTCCACCGCCTTTAAAGACTGCATATAATAAAATTATTAAGACTGTTAAGCCTGCAAGTAGTAATGCTTTTGCATACCATTTGAATATGCTTCCTGTTGATTCTTCAACAGCTTCTGTTACAGCTGCTCCTGTAATTGTTTGCATTCCAGATTCTTCCTCTTCTTCTACTGGTTCTCCTTCTTTAGGTAAATAAACACAAGTTTTTGATAATATTGGATCTTGTGTTGATGGACTACAATCATTTAAATCTTCACATTCTCTTGTTACAACACCATCTTCTGTACATAATGGCCAGTTAGTACATTCCCACTCAGACCAACAATTTTCTTCTGTTTCATCATAATAATCTTCACAACCTGGATCATATGGATAATCTACATATCCATCATCATCATTGTCATCACCATCTGCACAATCTGCTGCTGTTCTTATTTTAGTCCAACCACCTCCTGCGCCGCCTGAACCTGCTGAACCAGATGATGAAGATGACCGTGAACCAGATATACTTGGACCAATACCTGAGAAGTGTGGGATTTTAAACCATAACATATTATTTACTGTATCTTTATAACATAATCCACTTGAAAGATCGTCGTCGTCAGGATCACATAACACACCTGTTCCATCAATATAATCATCATAAGGATCTACTGTATATCTTGAGTAATCATCAGGTACACTAGCTAAATCATTTACTCCTCTCTCCCAAACAGCATTCCAATCTTCATCATAAAAATAATCAATTGTCATTGTCATATCATTATTTTCATTAAACTCTGAAGGATCATAAGGAACTCCAATTAAAACCCATTTATAGATGTCTGGACCTAAACTACCAAATCTCCAAACTTCTTCAATTGTACTTCCTGATGTTGATTTATCTCCTGCTTGATCAAACAAAGCATCTGGTGGACCAGAAGCTAATAAATCTACATCAATATATCTAACTTCAATTCCAGTTGATAACATCTTCATAGCAAAGTCTACTTTTCCTCCACCAAGAGTCATAATCATAGGGTCAAATCTATCTGCTGTTTGGCCGTCTCCTCCTTTTGAACAAAGAGCACCATCTGGTTTAGGAACACTACATGATTGACTACTTTTGTACATTCTCATTTGAATATCGTCGTCGTCAATCTCTCCTTCAATTGCACCTGGTTCAAAGTCTCTAACAGTAATATAAATTGGTGGATTTGTTGTACCATTATTAACTTCATCTACTGATAATGATGTTTTTGTTGGTGCAGATTCTGTAAAGACTTCAATTTCATCAACATCATGATCTGCAAGTAATGTTAATGAGAATACTCCTGTTGCAGATGCTTCTACATCTTCCATCCAATGAAATTCTGCACCATCTACATCTGTATAATCAATTGTAAAATCTACGAATGCAAATGTTGAAATACTATGGTTTGTTGAATTAATTAATGAAAAATTTGTTGCTAGTGTTGTGTAATTAATAGATCCGCCAAGCCCATCATTAATTGTAATTGTTTTGTTGAATGATCCTGCTGCTGGTCTAACTGTTATATTATTAGTTACATCAGTATTTGTTAGTGTTACATTAGAATATTGAATATAATTAATTCCATCACCACCACTATCAAGAGCAATAACAAACATCATTACACCCATGCCATTATTATTACCAATTAAAGTTATATTATAAAATCCTGATGTTGAATTAAACACATCAGAACTTCCATCTCCTCTCCATTCAGACATATTAGAAGGAAATGCTGATTCTGAGAATACAATATTGCCTGATTCTGTTACATATGAAATAATACTTAAGTTTGTAAAGTTAGTACTATTGTTTTGTGTTTTTACATAACCTGAAACCCAAACCAAATTTTGAGAGGTATTAAATTGAAGATCTATATGATTATTAGGATAATCTGAAAGGTTTGTAATTTCTTCGTTAATAGGGAAAGACATGTTTGGATATATTACAACAGAATAATTTCTTTCTAATGAAACATATTCTATTACATTAGTTGTCAAAGTATTCCATTCTTCTTTTACAGGAAATCCTAAATTAATATCTTTAATTGAATAAAAGAATGGAACAGGAGATCCAGTAGAATTAACTGCAGTAATATTGATTGCTCCAGCTTCATCTAAGTAAAAGTTAAAATTAGGTAATCCTTCTAACATTTGATATGGGAATTCAGGAAGTGATTTACCAATATAATCAATAGTTCCATTTACATTTGTATGAGTTACAACAGGTTTATAACCATAGCCACCTTGAAATCCAGAAATACCAGTAAGATTGAAAAATCCAGTACCATTTGATGTTGTTGAATATGTTTTTATTCTTCCAAAGTTTGGCCAGAATGTCCATACTTCAATTGAAACTGTACAACCACTTAATACATTACCTATTGAATCATAAGTGTGGCCAGAGAAACTAAAAGTATTATTGAATTTCATTAAAGGTAAAAAGTCTGTCATATTGCTTGTACCCCAAGGATTGTAAATAACTGGCCAGGCCGTATCACCTATCCAATCTCCATCTCCATCTGTTCCATTGTAATCATTGAAATAATTTCCACCTATCCAAGGCCCACCAACAATATTTATGCCTTGAGTTTTTGTAGTATTCCAATAATTTGAACAATTAGTAATATTTGCATCATCATCTGCATTGTATGTATTAGCAAAATAATTATCATAAATAAAATTCCTACATGAAGTTTCTAATGCAAGCCCGTAAACTCTTTGTTCTTCATTAACTACTTGATGAGGTGTAGTAAATCCTCCTGTGGGTGTTGTTGAACCATTAAAACTAATAGTATAATCATTACCTGCGCCACCTGCTGCTAAAACATTAAATTCTTCATAAGCAACTGTTGCAACACCTACAGCTGCTATGTAAATATTAGTATACCAAGTATTACAATCTGCAAATTCTTCTGCATTAACAAAGAAAGTTGAATTTTCTCCAATATTATTATCTTCTACTAAACATAATGTGTAATTTGATGTTCCTGTAGCATCAACATCATCATTATCACTATTAATTGAATTAATATCACCAACAGTAGGACCATTTTGGAAAAATATGCAATCACCAGGGCCACCAATGCAACTCTTATACTTCCCCCCTTTATAAGTTCTAGGAGTTAATGTTGTGAGATAAGAAGATTCTGCATCACTACAATTTGTAATATTATTTCTTGTTATATTATTATCATGTGAATCAATTAAATTAATTGCATTGTCTGATTGAATATTCATTATTAAATTATCAGAAATAGTAAAATTATGAGAACCAGATAAATCAAGACCTTTCTCATCACTATTATTTATTGTATTATTTATAATTGTTGTATTGGTACAATTGGTAAACTCAGATGACGTACTACCATTCCCATGAATAGTGTTTCCTGAGATAATTGTACTACTTACATTAAAAAAACTAATTGGTGATCCAGTTATACCTGTAAAATTATTATTTGAAATTGTATTACCATCAATAACATTAAACCAACCAATTCCCGTAGGGCTGTTTCTGAAAATGTTATTACTTATTATATTACCAGATAAATTACCCATTTCTCCGCCGTCGCCACCTGCAAGGATATTTTGACCCTCAAAACCGTTTTCAAATATATTATTTGTAATATAATTACTATTCATATCAGAAATACTCAATGCATAATTAGCTCCATCAAAATGTAGAGAATCAAAAGTTGAATCATTAATATTAATCGCAAAAATTCCAGTTTTATTTGTTACATTATAAGTTATATTAGTTAAATTAAGTCCTACAGAAGTTCTAAGATCTGCTAGATAAGTATAATTAATAAAATTACAATTTTTAATAGTAACATTGTCTTGAGAATTAATTCTAAATGCATAGCCTGTTTCTTGTCCAATAATTGTTGCACCATTACAGTCAATAGTTATTTCTTTACTATTTGTAGTTACAACTGTGCCCCCGCCTGGATTTAGAGTGTATGTATCTTGGCAGAAGGTTGCATCGGTTGCATAGTTTCCTATTGTTGGAGGTCTTATTGTTGCATTACTATCATCACAATCTTCTAATTCAGCTACACAACATGCTCCTGCTTTACAATCTATATAAAAACCATCACTGTCTGCATCTACACAGTTTACTAAGGAATTAGTTAGAGGGAGTGTATCAATACTTCCTGCTGATCCAGATATTGTATAATTTTCAGGTGTGTCACCAATACCATCACCACTTGTATTGTGATTTGGTGCTGAACCATTTCCATCGTCAACACCTGTATAAATTGAATAATAATTTCCACCTGAATAATTTCCACCAATTATGTTAGTAGCTTCCTCATATGTAAGTATCCAATTATTACTTGTACCATTATCTACTGGAGGAGAATTAGATGTAAAATTATTATTGTAAATTGTAAAACCAGATGTTGTACTTTGCATTTCAAGAGTAACAGAATTGTCAGTGGCTTCAATATCATTGTGAGCAATTAAAGAATCTTGGGCATTTTGAACAGAAAATGCAGTAAAAGGTGCTGTTATTATATTAGATCTAATAGTTATATTATTTGCTTTCTTTGCAATTGGGGCACTTATTGCAAAATTACTACCAATTGTATTACCTTGAACAAGTGTATTGTTAATTGTTTCTAATGCTGATCCTAAAAGAAGAGCAGAATTAATTGTGTTTCCCACAATAGTATGACTATTACCAACTAAGCGAATACTTGAAGATTGGATTGTAACACCAGAAAGATTTACTCCAGAGCTTACAGAATCTTGATTACTAATTGAGACCAAATAACTTTGAAAAGTACAATTTATAATTGTTATATTGTCATGTAAAATATTAATCCCTATATCAGTTCCACCTGCCCCAACTATACTTGTGCTTGGTTGACAAACAATTTCAATATTAGAAGCATTTGTTATTAAAGCACCATCATTACCTACATCAGTAACAGTATGTATGCCTGTACAGATTGTGGTGTTTTCATTTAAATAAAGATCATCAGTAGGTGTTGTACATGGACCAAGAGGAGCATTAGCAATTCTATAGAATATTCCTCCTTCATCTCCAACATATAATGCACCACCATGTATAGCTAAAGTAGAATATGTTGGATTATTTTCAAGAGATAAATTCCATTGTTCTTTTCCTGCCATATCATGGGCCATAACTATTTTACTGTTTGTTGCACTAGAATATAAAGTATTTCCACTTTGTATTCCAATAGGTGAAGTAGGTTTGACAGAGTTAAAAGTAACTGTCCACATTGAAACTCCTGTGAATTGGTTTAATGAGTAAAGGTTTTTCTTATCTGTTCCAAATACTAGTTGGCCTTGATGAGTAATAGCTGATCCTTTGATTGGAGTACCATCTGTAAAATTCCAAATCTCATTAAAAGAATCAGTCGTATTTAATGCATGTATAAAATTTCCTTCTCTTACATACATAATACCAGTATTAACAACAATTGATCCTCTTATTTGTGAAGCAAATACTATAGGTGGTAAAAGAGTTGTTCCAGTATTTGCATTAAGAACATATACTTTTTTATCATTTGAACCTACAATTAATGATGGTCCACCAGGACCAGTAGCTAAATAAGCACTTTTTGTTGCAATTGCTCCTCCTGTTGAATAATTCCATAATAATGTTCCATCTGTAGAATTAAATGCATAAACTTGATTATTTGTTGACCCTGCATACAATACATTATTAGTTCTATCTAATGTTACTGGAGCCCTAACTGCTGCACCGGTTGAAT
>CAZKVI010000003.1:0-69410 GCA_964556185.1 uncultured Methanosarcinales archaeon | reverse complement strand
CCCATTTTTCATTCCTCTCCCTTATCAGAATAAAAAGATAAAATAAAAAGTTATGCATTTTGCCAAATGTTTTCAAACATTTGCATTAATGCTGTTGCAAAGAATCCTGAGTTTACCCAAACACCTACATCATAAGATGGGATTGCTTTATCGTCATCAAGTAAAGAAAATGCGATTTCTTTTCCGTCAACAATACAGAATCTTGATTTAACATCGTCTGAGTGTTTAACTTCAGCAACTTTTGAAAATTGTTCAGCTGCCTTTTTACTGTCTTTTGTTAAAGGTGCAACAACTCTAATACTAATTCCGCGCTTTTTAGCTCTGTCTAAACTTCTTTTTAATGCATCAGCCTTTCTTGAAAGACCTTTTGCAGTTGTAACAAGTACAACTTCTTTTTCTGCACCATTAATCATTAAGTTTAAGTTATTGTAATAGTTTTGTCTGTCTCTTAAAGCACCTGTAAGGTCGCTTGGTTCTATGACTTCAACACCTTGTGAATATAATGTGTCAAGTTCTTGTAAAACTTCGTCTTGCTTAAGTTCATCTAAAAGATTAGCTTGTTTATCAGCATCATCATGAACTTTTTGTTTAACTCTTTCAAGAACTTCTTCTGGTTTTACTGCAATATATTTGATTGGTTTTCCAATCTTCATAACAATAAAGCCTTTTTTCTCAAGACTTTCTAGAACATCATATGCTCTTGATCTTGGTACATTAGAAATATCACTTAATTCTCCTGCGCTGGAGACTCCTCTTGACAGCAATGCTGTCCATATTTTTGCTTCATAACTGTTTAAGCCGAATTCTTTAAGTTTGTTTAAAAATTTTGTTTCAATGATCATTTTTATAAGCCTCCTAACCCCTTCTTCATAGATTTTAAGGCACCTCTTTAATACATAGGAATATCTCACTCATATATAAAGCTTTCGATTAGTGAGTACTTTTTAGTGATAATAAGAGAAAATATGAAAATAAATAGATTTTTATATGTAAAGGGCCAGAATATTAGTAAAAGAGGGGAAAATATGATAGATATAGCTCAATACCAGAAATATGTGCTTCCAATTCTATTTGTAGGTATCATAATCTTATCTTATTTTGTAGTAAAACCTTTTTTAATGGTCATTATAGCAGCTGCTATTCTAGCATATATGTTCTTTCCAATTTATGAGTGGCTTAGAAAGAAATTAAAGATAAAATGGATAGCTAGTTTACTTGTTCTTGCATTGCTTATTTTCTTAATATCTGTTCCAATTGTAATGATACTTAGTGCATTAGTAGACCAAGCAGGCGATGCTTATGGAAGAAGTAAAGAGTATTTAACATCTATACAAGACATGGGTTTTCTTGATTGTCCAGATGAAGTTGTTATAGAAACTACAACACTGCCGTGCAGATTAAAATCAAAATATTTAGAAATTTTTGGTGGTGGTTATCTTAAAGAAACAGTTTCAAAGATAACAAGTGCTTTAAGCTATAAGGTTTATGGGATACTTTCTTCTCTACCAGGTCAAATTTTTGATTTAATTATTATGTTATTCTTAATGTTCTTTTTTCTTATTGATGGTAAGAAAGTTGTTAAGACTGTTAAAGGACTTTTACCTATGCATATAAAACATGAAAGGTATATTATGAACAGATTAAAAGCCACTACACATGCAGTTGTTTTTGGGCAGATTATTGTTGCAGCAATACAGGGATTTTTAGGAGGCCTTGGATTTTTAATTGTTGGTTTACCTAACCCTATTCTTTGGGGAACTTTAATGGGTTTCATGGCATTAATTCCAATGATAGGTACAGCAGTTATTTGGGTGCCTGCTGGAATTTATATGGTTTTACAAGGATTAAATTCAGGACAATTTATTGGTTGGATTGGACCAGAACATTCTGTTTTAGCTGGAGTTATTTTATTGGTTTATGGTGTATTAATTGTTAGTTCTATTGATAATGTTTTAAGACCAATGATTATTGGAGAAAGAGCAAAATTGCATCCTGCTCTTGTATTCTTAGGGGTACTTGGAGGACTACAAATCTTTGGAATTCTTGGAATTATCCTCGGACCAATTGTATTGGGTGTATTTGTAACTTTTGTTGATATTTATGAATTAGAAAAAGCAAATTCCTTAAATGGAAATAAAAAGACAAAGAAGTAATATAGAAAATGAAACTTAAAGTTAAACAAATTCCAATTGGAACGGGAGATATTAGAGTAGCTGTAATGAATGCAAAAGATGCTACTCAAAGAGATCTTTATTCAGAAGATAGAATATTAATAAGAAAATGGAAAAAGAGAGTTATTGCTACATTAGATATTTATGATGAGAAATTAAGAAGTGAAGATAGTAAGAAGAAAGGTGTTTTTGTTGTTCCTCGAGGAAGAATTGGATTATTTATAGAGACACAAAAAGACTTAGGAATAAAAGATAGTGAATTAGTGGATGTTTGTGTTGAGAATAAACCAAGAGCTGTTTCCTTAATCAGAAAGAAATTAAGAGGAGAGAAATTAACAAATGCAGAAATAAAAGAAGTTGTTGATGCTATTGCTGATGGTAAATTAATGGATATTGAGATTGCTTATTTTGTAGCTGGACTTTATGTTCACGAACTTGATATAAATGAAACAGCAGCATTAACTAAAGCAATGATTAATACAGGAGAAGTCCTTAAGTTTAATAAGAAAGTTATTGTAGATAAACATTGTATTGGTGGTGTTGCTGGTAATAGAACAACTATGATGGTTGTTCCGATAATTGCTGCCTCTGGTTTAACTATTCCTAAAACATCTTCTAGATCAATAACAAGTGCAGCTGGCACTGCAGATACTGTAGAAGTTCTTTCAAATGTTTCATTTCCAATTAAAAAGATGAAAAATATTGTTAATAAAACTAATGGTTGTTTAGTTTGGGGTGGTGCTGTTAATTTAGCTCCTGCCGACGACAAGATTATAAGAGCAGAGCATCCAATTTCACTTGACCCAACTTGTCAATTACTAGCAAGTATTTTAGCTAAAAAATTATCTGTATCTGCTAACCATATTCTTATTGATATTCCAACTGGAAAAGGATCAAAGATTCCAGATAGAAAAGATGGTTTGAAATTAAAAAAGAAGTTTGAAATTCTTGCAAAGAAGTTAAAAGTAAAAGTAACAGTATTATTGACAGATGGTTCTCAACCAATTGGAAATGGTATTGGTCCATCATTAGAAGCAAGAGATGTAATATGGACATTACAAGACGACAAAAGAGGAAGTAAATTATTAAAAGAAAAATCAATTAAGTTAGCAGGAGCTATTTTTGAATTAGCTGGAAAAGCAAAAAAAGGAAAAGGTAAGAAATTAGCAAGAGAAATTCTTGAGAGTGGAAAAGCTGAGAAGAAATTCTGGGAAATTATTAAAGCACAGAATGGCAAAAAAGTTAAAGCTGAGAAAATTAGATTGGCTAAACACTTTTATACTGTAAAAACAAATAGGCCTGGAAAAGTTTTACATATTGGCAATAATTTAATAAATAAATTTGCAAGGTTTGCTGGTGCACCACATGATAAAGAAGCAGGAGTTTATTTGCATGTGCATACAGGAGATCATGTTAAACCAGGAGATAAATTATTTACAATTTATTCTGATACAAAAGACAGATTAGCATATTCAAGAAGTGTTTGTGATAAATTAAGAGCTATTAAAATAAGTAAGTGATTATTCTATTGGTAGGTGTTCATTTGGTTCTTGAGAGCTATTTGCATCAATAGTATATTCTAGAGCTGGATTACTAGCTATTTGTAGATATGGTGTAATCATTCTAGAAAAAGCTTCTGCTTGTTCTCTTGCACTCTGTTCAAGTTCAGGAAGATTTGCTCTTACATAGTCTGCAAAAGCTTGATCATATTGATCTAAAGAAGATTGTATTTGTTGTAAATCAATAGGAGAAACTCCCCATGCAGGTAATTTATAATCTTCTACACCTTGTTCCATTTCTGGAGATATATAAAGTGTTGTTGTTGAATATTTTTGAGAAGATGGATGTAAAACTTCAACAGTTGTGTCTAACATTGGAACAAATGAAAAAACAACAGATTTTCCTCTGTTTCTAGGTTGAGTTACTTGACCAGAAATATTATCTGGATCAATATCTGAGAACATGTAATTAACTAAAAGTCTTTGTTGTTGTGTTGGATTTATTGGGAGTTGTTCATATAAACTAAATAAAAAGTCAGTTGTAGTTGTATCACCAGTTGCATAAACAAGTCCTGTTTCACCTTCTATTGTTATTGTATCATCTGGATTAATTCCATAATGAGCTAATCTTTCAGCATTTAATAAATAAAAACCATCAACAGGATTTAATTCTCTGTCAATAGCTCTAACTGGTCCTGATCTTAAGAGTTTTCTATTTGTATCTTGAATATCTACTCCTAAAATAGAAAGTTGAGCAACTCTGTTGTCAGCAATTGCATAAGGAATATCATTTGTACCAATAATTCCAATCTTATCTCCTGGCATGTTTTCAAAACTTTGTTTAAGAATTGTTGCAATTTGTGTTTGTAATTGTGGCTTATCATCCAAAGTAAAAAGTCTTTGGAATAATTGAGTTTGTTGTCTTTGATTTAGTGAACTTTGATCTAGATTATTTACATATTGTTGAAGTATTGAATCATTATTGGCCAGATGTGATTGTTGTGTGTTATAATCTTGTAAAGTAGTTCTAGCTTGTGTTATATCTTCTAATAGTTGTCGTTCTTTTTGTGGATCCTCTGGTGCATTTCCAATAATAGCTAAATTCTGAGCATAAATTTGTAATCCATTTAATAATAACTCAAATTGTTCTGGTTCATTTCCTTGTGTTGTTAATGAATCAATGTTTTGAGCATATGCAATTAATTCTTGGCCTAAATTATCTCTATGTTTGAATTTATGATAAACATTCCAAGGAAGAACTTCTCCTTCAATATCTAAACAACCTTCTAAAGTTGAAACATCTCTTGACAAACCAATTTGTAATTGAGAAACATCTGGAGTGTATTCAACTTGCTCTTGTCTATCTTCTTCACTTGCTAATTGTTTTCTTAAGTCAGGAGAAATCGCTCCTGCATTGCCTGGAGCTAGAGCTGTGAATAAGATTGATACTAATCCAGCTAGACTACCCAAAACTCCATGTTTCATTTTCTAAACTCCTTGAAAACGTAATCTGTAGGGTGTATATAAACCTTTCGTTATATTAATCACTTTATAGTGAAGATATACTCTTTAAATATAGAATAACCACACCAGTATACAAAAACGTAACATTTATATACTAGTTTAACTATAATATAGATTAGAGGTCAGGCCCGTAGATACTGATCTTAATTCTAAACCCCCACCCCACAGAATTGTTGAAACGGGCCATGACTTTTTTCATAATTCTATTGAGTTACCATCGACTCAGCTTTCTATGCTTAATTCAAAGAGCAGCATCTCCCCGGATGGGGCAACCCCCTCTGCTTGTTCATATAAAACTTAAAGAGCCTCGTAAATTGATGGTAACTAAAATAACGACAAAAACACCGGAAAGTTTATAACTAACACATAATTAATTTATTTTATGAAATTCTTTGCATATGGACATAGAGAAATTAGAGCTAACCACGAAACTACTTTTGAATTTACAAAAGATGATTTTGTAACATGGAAAGGTAATTGTATTTGTGGAATTAAATCAACTTTTGATAAGAAAGAATTGCAAAAAGTTGGTGAGAAAGTTGGTAATGGTGGAAAATTATTAATTAAAATTACTGCAGATGATGTTGTTGAAGAAGTAATTGCAGAATATAATGAGTTTTACGACGATGATCATGAATTTGTTGTTAGAAAATCTGATTTCTTAGATAATAGAACACTTGCATTTAATACAAACAAAGCTTCTATAGATTTTTCTGATGAATTTAGAGAAAAAGCAAAAGATCATAAGATGAAAATTGAGATTGAGGTTGTACCTTATGAGGAAACAGCTTAATAAGTCAGAAATTAAAGAATTGAATTCTAAGATTTTTGAATTGTATGGAAAAGAGAACTTTCTAAGTAAAAAAGATAAAGTTGAGAAAGAAAATAATTTAGTTTTTGTAAATCAAAAGTTGTATTTCTTTTTTCAAGATGATGTTTTAATTCCTTGTTTGAAATTGGTTATGGACAATTTAGAGTTATTGAAAAATATTACAGTTGATATGGGTGCAATAAAGTTTGTAACATCTGGTGCAGACATTATGAGACCAGGTATTACAAAGATTGATGAAGGAATTAAAGTTGGTGAGTTTGTAGTTATTGTTGATGAAACACATGGAAAAGCTCTGGCAATTGGTAAGGTTTTGTTTAATTCTGAGGAAATGTTAGGAATGAATTCTGGGAAAGTCATTGAGAATATCCACCATGTAGGCGATGACATGTGGAATATTGCTTAATTTCTATTCCACTTTATAGTGGTTAATGTTGGGAAGATTTAAATATTAATTGAGATTATTTGAAGAGAAGATGGGTGTTAGTCCAAGTCCACATAGTGGCCATGTAAATCTTGAAAGGCTTATTGGAAGAAATGAGCTTTATTTAAGTCGAATAGATCATGGAATGGTTGCTTTCTTTACAAACAAAGATTCTGATGATAGCTTTAAAGTTGATTTTAAAGACAAAGAAGAAAAACTCGAAAGCGTTGTTGGAATGCTTTATAGAGGTCAAGAAGAAGCTTATTCTGCTTTAGAAGATGATGAACAAACATTCTTAAAAGTTGCATTGTATGATAGTTTTGAGAAATATAGAATTGCACCAGATAGAAAATTAACAGGAGCACCTTTTGTACAACATCCACTAAGAGTTACAAGAACACTCATCAAAGCTGGTGTTACTGATCTTACAACAATTATTGCAGCATTATATCATGATACTGCTGAAGAATTTATTGATCATTATATCAGAGACACTGTTAGAATTTATAATATGGCTGAACATGAAGAACTTGGTGGATTGATAGAAAGACATGGTTTCTTAACAAGAAGTATTAAACAATTAGAAGGGAAAAGAAGAGATGGTTATAAAGCAAAGGTTGCAGAAAGAATGGAAGAACTAGAGGGAGTTGAAGAAGAAATTATTGAGAAGAAGAAATTTATCCAAGAAAAGAGGGATGAAATAAGAAAACATGGTTTCTCAGAGAAATCTGAAGTTAGAGGTAAATTAATGACAAAAGGGGAAAGAGTAGCTGATATTTTTGTCGATCATGGGATTTATAATTGTTTAGAAAATTACATGAAAGACCTTGGTGGTGCTATTGATAGTACAATGGTTGAAATGATTGGAGGAGTTGCTGTTACTAGTTATCTTTTGACAAAGGGGACTAAACAAAATTATTATGATTCTGTAAACAAAATATTTAGACCTAGTGACTGGGATGGAATAATTTGTTGGGGAGGAAAAGAGAGAGCAATAAAAGAAGAAGATATAGAAAGAGCTATAATGGTTAAGTTTGCAGATTGTCATGCAAATACTGATGAAATTCGCAGACGAGAACATGGAAGTAAGAAAAGAAAAAGATTAACTGATGATGGTGAGTCAATTGAAGAAATAACTTATGATGAAATTATTGCAGCATATAGTGGACAAGATTTACATGGGACAAGAGATATAAGAACTCAATTAAAGGAAAGAGCAAATGCATTAGCTGAAAAACACCCAATAATAAATGTTAGAAAAGGAACAAAATATTATGCAGGATTTGAAAGATTATACAGATTATACAAAAATGTTATTCTTGTAAATGCTTACAGAAGATGGAAAGCCGAAGAAGGTCGTGAAATTCCAGATGTTCAAAACTTTGTATTAGTAAGAAAAACTTTAGAAGAAACAAACCAAATAATTGATCATTTGTGTTCTTACCATACAAGTGATTCTTCTTCCTTAAGCCATTATAAAGTTTATAAAATCCATAGGCTTTATGAAACTTATAAAGCAAAAGGAGGATTTGGTGAAGTAACAGAACAATCTGAATCAGCAGATGAATTTTCTTTTGATGGAATTTTATCAGAAGTATTTAATCCAAGAACAATGAAAGATAGAGATTCTATTAGAGAAATTTACGATGATAAAGATAAAATGCTTATGGCTGCTCTTGGAATTAAAGCACAGTGTGAGAGTTATCTTGAAGATCCAACTTATACTCTTAAAGGTTTAAGAAGAAGTGGCTTAGAAACAAGTGCATCACTAGATGAACCAACTGAACCTTAATTCTTAATCAAAATCAAAAAGAAAATGTGGGGGAGGATGATCCCCACCAGCTTTTTACGTTCGTAAAAACTTGGGAAAAAGTCAGCGAGTACTGCATTTGCTTTGCAAAGCAGTACGCACATAAAATAGAAAATAAAGAATAAAATGTGGGGGAGGGGATTCGAACCCCCGAACACACTAAGTGACAGGATGTCTAATTCAAAACAAAGACTTTGCCGTGAAGGCTGTCTTCAGTGTATCTTAAGTCCTGCGCATTTGACCAGACTTTGCTCTAGGGAACCCAAAGAATCTTCTTACGGGCTACCCCCACAAATATCTGGTCTTTTTCAAATGAAATTTAGAATATTTAAAAATGTTTGTATTGTGACTCAGAACCTATACAAATTCAAGAAAGCTTTCATTTCGTTTCTTAGTTCTGTGCAGTCTTCTGCTACTAAACCAAAGTACTTATCAGAATGAATTTTCCAGACAAACTGATCAATAACTGAGAAGAATAAGAAGTAAAAAGGTCTTTTTTCCCATTTGTGTTCCCAGTCTGATTCCATAAGTCCCATCATTGTAACTGAGATCTTGGCTTGTTGAAGTTTTTTCTTCATTCCGTCTTTTTCTACAACAACATCTTTTACATTTGTGAATAAGAATTTCATTTGAATAACTATTTTTGCATTTTCATCAACTTTTTTCCAAGGTTCCCATTCAATTTCTACTTGTCTGTTTTCTTTGAAAACTTTTTCATCTGTTCTGCCAATTTTTTTATAATAACCTTTTTCACGAAGCCAACGATCTACAAATTCCATAAATTCAACTACATTAAGAAGACCTTGGTAATGCATCCTCATTGTATCTACAACAATTCTTCTCTCGACCATATTAATACCTTTGTTTATCTAATTACCATACATCATAATGCTCATTACCTTTTGTTTGAGCTTCTAATGTTTCTTTTACAACATTTTGCAATTCATAACATTTAAACCTTAACTTATCTTCCCATAAAGTATCTATCTTTTTTCTAAATAACCAACCTGTAATAAATTCCAATGCGCGGATTTGGTACACTGTTTTTGTAAAACGTTCACTATAATCAAACTCCATTGCGTGTTGAATTCTAATATCTGCTTGACATTTACTTAACTTTTTCTTTTTTCCATCTTTAACTACTTCTAATTCTACAACATCAATAAATCTCCATGTGATAAATATCCAATTTTTTACAAAGTCAGTTTCATTATTCCAAGCACTCCATTTAATTTGATGTTCTCTTCCATATGCCCTATCATATGTCTTGAATTTTGTTTCTTGGACTTCCATACCTCTTGATCTCAACCAATCATATACAGCTTTATAGACTGCTTCTATATCAAAAATACCCCTATAACGTACAACTTGTAATAAACTTCTGTCGACATTCTTACCAGTGGCCATAAGTCTTATTTCTCTGAAATAAGGTATATAAATTTTCCGGTAACATGAAGTATGTATCCCAAGTTCACTCTAAACTCCTAAACAAATGTCACCACTCTAGAATGGAAAGGTTTAAATATGATTATGGTCTTAATAAATGAAGTAGGTATCTTAAGCTAATTTGGGGATTTATTGGCCATTGGCCAGATAACAATCACGATCACCTCTTTTTCCCGCGCAAACATTCCTTCGGGAGTGTTTGCGGGGTTTTTTAACCGTTTCTAGTTAAAAGAAGATTATTTAGAGCTTTTTAGAATAACTAATATAGATATTACTTTTTTGATTTCTTTGGTTTAAAATTCATTACATAGAGTATTGTTACTAATATTCCTAGAATAAATCCAATTATAAAATAGAATGTATTGCCAGGATCTTTAGTTAGCTCTGTATCTAAAGTAGCTAAATCAAGCTCTTTTTCAAAGTACATATCAAGGTTACTTAATTCAAGAGCATAATGAGAATATATCAAAGCAGAACTAGGATCATCAATTTGTAATGTCTTTGCATATTCATAATAACTATAACCAAATATTGGGAAACTAGCTTGGCGTTGTTGTTTTAGTATAACATCTGTAGCTAATGTTAATCTTGTATCAATAATACCTTGAATTGAGTCTTCTTTAGCTCCAATCATACTCATTACAGTATCTGCTTCTGCTTTTGCTTTAGATGCTTTGAAAAGACAAAGAATAAAATTACCTCTTTTTTCTTCTTGTTTTGCATCATCTAAACCTTGTTTTACACCTTCTAAACCTAATAGAGTAATAATTTGAATATAGTTTATTCTTTCTTCTACTTCTTTTTGTTTTATTATACATGATTGATGAATAGATTCTGGGCTAAAGTTAAAAGTAGAACCTGGTTTATTGAAAAAGCTACTCCAGGCAACTGCACTATTTAATCTTTCTATTGAATAAGCTAATTTTTGTAAAAGTATATCATGAACTTGTTCAAGTTGTTGTTTTGTGTTATTTGTTTCTGTTATATTAGCATTTGTTAAAGTTAAAGTCATATTAATATATTCTTGAAGAGCATCATTAACAAGAGTTAATGTGTTCTCTGCTTCTTTTAATCTTTCATTTACAATAACATAAGTTTGAATATCTGTGATTGTTTGTAAATTAATATTGTTTATTTTTTGTCTTATTGAATCAATAGAACCATTTGTTTCATTAAGTATTATTAAGGTTTCATTGTTTGTCATATTTTGTTTTTTTAGAAATAAATAACCAAATTTACCTGCTGCTCCAAAACAAAATGATGCTGCTGAGTAATAATCTTGTTCAGATAATGCAGATTCTGCATTTTGTGTTAAATTTAATCCTGTTGAGTAAAACAAGTAATCACTAGATGTGTTTTCAGGTGTAGTAAGTTCATTTTGTAAGTTATTGCTTCTTTCGCAAAGATCATTAGAAATATTTCTCATTGTTTCAATATACCAATCATCTGGTGTGATTTCTCCTGAGAGTTGTTCATAAGTTATATTTGTAAATTCATACATAACATCATATAAATTTGCAACTTCTTTTACTTCTATTCCAAATTCTTTACCAAATTCGTATAAATCAATTGTATTGTTTATAGTTGCAGTAAGTGTTGAATTGGTGTTTGTTGTGTTATTATTAGTGTTTGTATTGTTAATATTATTGATTGATGAATTTAATGTTGCATTTGATCCAGTGGTGTTTAAAGAAATAATTGTTTCATTTATGATAAATCTTTCTCCTGCAGGTATTAAAACTTTCTTTACTCCAATTTTTGAAGCAATTTCTATTTTAGGTTTTAAGCCACCTACACTTCCGACTAGACCACCTGAATTAATTGTTCCTGTTATTGTAAAGCTTTCATCTAATTCATAGCCCTCAAGTAAGGCTATTGTTAAAGCACTTATTGCTGCACCTGCACTTGGGCCACCAACAATAGATGCATTACTTGTTATTGTATAAAAGAAATCTAAATTTGAACAATCCTTCTCGAGGAATTTGCATGCAATATCTTTAGCAAATCTTGTAGATAATTGTGTATCTATTTTTGTTAAAGGAGATGTTGCAATAAAAACACTTCCAGTACCTGGCATTAGTCTTAAATCAAGGTTTGCTTCTACACCTTTAGTCTCAGAAGTTACTGCTAATAATTTTAAATGGCCAGCTTGTGCAAAAGATATTGTGGAAAATAATGGAATTATTAAAAAGATTGAGATACAAATTATAAGAATAAGTTTGTTTTTCATTTTATGCTGCTAGCTCTATTAATTCAGGAGATTGTTGTTGTATTGCTTCAAGTTCCATTTTTCTTAATTCATCAAATATAGAATTTATTTGTTCAAGAACTTGGATCATTCTATCTATATCTTGTTCAGCTCTTCTTAATGCTCGCACTTCTCCTTGTATTCCTGGAAAGAACTCTTGGATAGAACCAGTACCCATTTCTTGTTGTAAAACTTGTTCAATTAAACTAAGTTGTTCAAATAATCTTCTAAAAGTTTGTGCATTTTGTAATTGATTAGATGAAGTATCTAATGTTTCTACCATGTTCCTTACTTGTTTTAATGCAGATTCCATTCTTTGTTCTCTTAGATAAACTTTTTTTGTCATTGCTAATAATGGCCTATAAACATTAATAAAATCATCATTCAGGGAATGTAAAGCTGAGTTTAATTGACCAAATTGTTGTTCTGCTTTTTGATAAGCTTGTTGATTATGCCATGCTTGTTTAATAAAATATTCTGTTTTAAGAATAAATTGTTGTAATTGTTGGTCTGCTTTTTCAAAATCTGCTTCTGTGCTAAAGATTCTTCTCTCAATTCTTACTACTTTTCTCTCTGCTCTTTCTTCTAATTTAAGAAAATGAGATGCTTGCATTATAAGTACCTCTAATTCTTTAAGAGCATTGTGTTTTATTTTTTGCATTCTTGTTGAATCTTGTTTTAATTGTTCAGATTCCGTTGCATGTTGAAAATTTGAAAGTAGAGTTCTTATTTTTTGCATATCTGCTTCAATTTCATGTGTTTCTCTAACTCTTAGAACCAAAAGTGATTTTAAGTAATTTAGATATTTTCTAGTTTTAGCTAAAGTATGTTCTGCATCATCTGCACAACCTTCAACTTGATGACTTAAAGAATCAAATTCTTTTCTTCGAGGGATTTCTGCTTTTGCTGCTGTTTCTTTTTCTGGGGTAGTTCCATCAACTAAATCCAAACCTTGCCTTAATCTATTTAGTTCTCTTTCTTCTTTGCCATTTACAAATCTTAATTGCTCTGCTGCTTGAGCTTCTGTATATTGACCAGATTGTTGTGCTTGTAAAATTAATTGTCTTTTTTTCTCTGCTCTAGCTTTTATTTTAGCTATTTCTTGTTCTAAGTATTCTAGATCTTCTTCTACTTTAGCCATTGCATCTTCAAAGACTCTTTGTAGATGTGATTCAAAAAGATCTCTTATTCCCATTTATTCCCTCTTTTCTTTATTTTAATGTCCTGGTTAATGGCCAGGGCCTCCGCCACCTGCTCCACCATGTGAGCCACCTTGAGTCATAATAGCATTAAATGCTGTTTCAAATCTATGTTTAACATCTTGTGGAACATCTCTTTCATATTTTTTATGATTTCTTATTGCAGTTCCCCTTGCTATCAAAGAAATTCGACTATCTTGCATATCTTTTTCTACTTTTGCTCTTTGTGATGCATTCATTTGTGCATACTTTTGTTCTGCAGCAGCGTATTCTGCAGAATTTGCAAGAAACTTTTCAGCTTTTCTATGTAATCTTGACATATTTGGTGTTGATTGACCTGAAGAGGAGGAGGATCCTGGATCACCATATAAATCTTTATATGTTTGTCTAAATGGAGGTGGCCATTGAATATTACTATAACCTCCACCAATTATGTATCTAAAAGCACCAAATAAAGTAATTATTGAAAAGATTGCAAACAAAATATATCCTAATAACATAATAAGTGGATGATCTTGTCTAAAATCAATAAACCATGCTGGTTGGTAAAATAATAAAAGAACAAATGCAATAATAAAAGCTAATGATCCAATTAAAATTACTGGAAAATTAGCTTTTCTGAATGCAAGAATTACAAACAATGTTTTATATATTCCAAAAAAGATTAAAAACATCCAAAAAAAGCTTACTCCTGTTAAGCGTTCAGCTGTAACAACCCCAAGAGCTAATAAAACAGGCATTCCCAATGCAAAACCTGCTCCTAATTTTGGTTTTACATATTTTCTGAAGATTGCAATATAGATAAAAAGCCAATAAAAGAGTGCATGGAATAAAGGAGGTGCTGCATTAAATATATTAGAAAAGAAATCTGCTTGAGCATTGTATATTTTCATTGTTGTGCTTACAAACTCACTCCAAGAATAAGCTAGAGTAGTCTGCAATGTAGCAAGAAATATAGATAAAACTAATATTATCCTCTTCCACAGAAGTCTCATCGACTTCTTGCTTTCCTTCGGAAAGTTTAATTGATTACCCACAATAGTATAATTTCTAAGAAATAGTATATATAAATGTTTAGTTTGATTTTATACTAAAAGTAATTAAGGATGAGGTGCTGCTGGAGCTGCTGGTTCATGATGGCCCCCTCCGCCACCGCCAAAGAACATACTAAAAACAAATGCAAGTATAAAAAATCCAGTTAATACAATTAAAAACCACCAAATGACTTCATAATCTCTTTGTATCATTTCAACAACATCTGGGACTGCAAAATAAGATACTACGACAACAGCTACCCAACCAGCACTGACTGCTAACCAAGTATTTGCATCAAATTGTTTTAACATAACAAATAAACTAATTCCAAACATTGATAATAAGATTATAACTGCTGGAATACTAAAATCCCTAATAATACTATAATCGAATTTTGCTTCTGAAACAATAACTGAAAGCACTAATAAAAATCCTAAGCCTGTTGCTGGGACTTTACCTAGTCTTTCTCCTAGGATCTTCCTTGCTAAAGGTACAAATATAATTAATAATACTAATGCATCAACTAAATATGGTGCTTGGTTGTAAATATCTCCAAATACATTCATAACATCTCTTAATTCTCCTGTTGGAAACCTAGTTCTTGCATAAACTGCTGTAAGTAACACAAAGAAAGATAATATGTATGGAGATAGTTTTTTCCACTGCATAGGTATATTTGCAGATTACTCATATTTAAATATTGTCACAATAGAAAAGTTTTTATAGGAAAATCTTCAGAATTATTGACAAGATGGTGACAGAAGAGATAGTTGTACAAACATATGTTATAGGGCCTGCTATTGTTATGGGTATTTTGATTGGGCTTATTGAAGTTGTGTTTGTACATAGTGATGAAGCAGGAATGGGTTGGTTTACTCATGCTTTGCATGCTCTGCCATTTACATTATTCTTTGTTTTTGTAAGTATGAATATTAGTTTTGTTCTTGGATGGATGAATTTAGCTTTTACAGCTGATTGGTTTGTAGAATTTGGTATTAGGGTTGTGATAGGTATTATTGCAATGTTTAAAATTGCTGGTGCAGCAGCTATTGCAGGAAAAGTTGGTGAACGTTGGTATCATACATTGATTTTAGGAGTTATTATCATATTAGCACCATATGCATGGGAATTAGTAGCTCCAATAGTTAGTCCAATGTTGCCTATTTGGTTACAGTAAATATTATACTAATTTATATACTAAAATAGAAAGATACAGAAGTCTTCGACTTCTTAGTTTACGTGTAAAACCGTAAACTTTATATACTAAGTAAGATTAATCTTACTTGGTGATAATATGGATGTTGCTATAACACGAATGAGTTCAAAAGGCCAAGTTGTAATTCCTAATGAAATGAGAGGAGATCTTCATGAAGGAGATAAATTAATCATTATTAAGAATGACCATCAATTAATTATGAAGAAAGCTACAGAATTAGAGAAAAATCTAAAAGAAGATCTAGAATTTGCAAAAAGAACAGAACAAGCTTGGAAGAGAATTGAAGAAGGTAAAGGCATTAAAATGGAATTTGATGATTTTCTTGAGGAAATGAAAAAGTGGTAGAAGTTATTTTTGATTCTTTATTTAAGAAGGAATTTAGTAAGATTAAGAATAATGCCCTTAAACAGAAAATCATCAAACAAATTTCTAAAATAAAAGATAATCCTGAGATTGGCAAACCTATGATGTATAATAGAAAAGGGACAAGAGAGTTGTATATTCCTCCATTTAGATTATCATATAGGATTGAAAAAAGAGTCATTTATATTATTGCTTTATATCATAAAGATTTACAGTAAAATTAAAGAATATTTATAAACATCTTCTACATCAATTTCTAATATGGAGCAACGAAGAATCACTATAATCAAGATTAGAAGGCCTGTGAGAAGTAATATTAATGAGAAATTGCAGTGGTTTGGTACTTCTCTTGGATTATTTAGTTTACGTGATAAAGATCGATCATGTTTTAGAATATTTATTGAATTATTAAAGCAAGCAAAGAAAGATGAGCCTATTTCTAGTGATGGATTAGCTGTTAGATTGCAATTATCTAGGGGCACTGTAGTGCATCACTTGCATAAGTTAATGGATTCAGGGATTGTAGTGCAGGAAAAGAAAGGTTATATTCTAAGAGTTCACAACTTGAGTAGATTAATTGATGAGTTAGAGAAGGATATGCATAGGACTTTTGATAGTCTTAAAGAAATAGCTGAAGATATAGATAAAAAGATTGGTGGATGATTACCTTATCTCTCTCATCCACATTAATCCTACTTTTATCATTGCTTTGTTGAATTTGTCTGAGATTCTGTATGTCTTTTTGTAAAGATCGTAGTCGATTAAACCCATACCTTTCATTGGAGTCAATATTCTGTCGTAGAATTGTCTTTTGTTATAACTTAGTTTGACTTCTTTATTTTTGTATTGTGGATCATCAACTTCATTTGTTACTAGTCTTCCTTCATGGAGAGCCATTGCAAAAGTGCTCATTTCTGTTTTAGTAATTTCTCCACCTTTTTCTTTTATCATTTTAATTAGAAGTTTACCAACTATTTTCTGTTGTGGTGTAGCGAAGATGACTTCGAAAACATCATCCGGCATATTGAATCTATCAAATAAAATTACCATTTAAACACCCCCGTGTTAAGTCAAAGTATGACTAAGGTGATATAAAAAGGTTATGATTTGTATATTAGGATTGCTTTATTAGAAAGTTATGTAATGTGTACAAGTACTACATATAGTGAGAAATTAGCGTAAATTATATATAAGCATATATGTAGCTAGCATTGTATGGGCTTATGGCGAAATGGTATCGCACCCCGTTGGCTTCGGGGAGACTCCGAGTTCAAATCTCGGTGAGTCCATATATACTTTCTTTTATATATTAACTCCTCTAAAGTAACTACATAACCGAAAGGTTTATATATAACCTATGGCATTAATATTGATATGAAGGTTATTATCCAGTATATGGGTAATAATGAGAAGTTCTTGTTGAACTTCTAACTTCGCTATATATATACTTAAAGTGCAAAATAATTTCATTATTTCACACTTTTGTATATACAAAAGTGATTAATCACTTTTAGTATAAACAGAAACCTCAGAAAACGTATATATGACACAATGAAAAAGTTTTTATATAAGTTACCAGAGGAACTATACGGGGAATTGAGAGTAATGTGTTGTTGGGGAAGTAAAACAAGACTCCAAAACATAGGACTCTGTCGCTCCGAGAATGGGGGAAGAGACTTATGCGTATGACAAATAAGATGGCTCAAGATACAATAACAAATGCAATCGGTGAAGACTGTTTACCTATTGTAGATTTCCTTAAAAATAGGAAAAATATTTCTGAGTTTATAATTTCTGAGAAAACTGAGATTGAGATCCATCAAGTAAGAAATATCTTATATAGAATGCATAGTATGAATCTTGCTACATATAAAAGAAAAAAAGACTCTAAAAAAGGTTATTATATCAGTTATTGGACTTATTTTCCTAAAAGACTTAAAGATGTTGCTTCTGTTATTCATAGTACTCGCTTAGAAAAACTACAAGAAAGACTTGAAAGAGAAGAATCAAACAAAGGATGTTTCTTTTTATGCACAAATGCTTGCGCTAGATTAGATTTTGAGCAAAGTACAGAGTTAGAGTTTAAGTGTCCTGAATGTGGTACATTATTACAACAACAAGATAATGCACGAACAATCGAAGTTCTTAAAGAAAAAATCAAAGAAATGCAAGGTAGTTATTAACCAAAACATTTTTTAACAACTATATTCTCCTAGAGATTACAATGACAGATGAGTGTATATTCTGCAAAATTATCAAAGGAGATATTCCTTGTAAAAAAGTCTATGAAGACGACAATGTGTTTGCATTCTTAGATATTGCTCCAAATAATCCTGGGCATACATTAGTTATTCCAAAAAAGCATTATGCTGATATTGTTGATTTGCCAGAGGAAGATTCTAAGAATATGATTGCTGTTGCTAAGAAGATATCTACTGCAATACTTGAATCTACTGAAGCATCTGGTGTTAATTTGATAATGAATAACAAAGCAGTAGCTGGACAAATAGTATTCCATGCTCATATTCATGTTATTCCAAGGATACCAAATGATGGTTATCAACATTGGCCAGGTGGCCAGTATGCAGAAGGAGAAGCTGAATCTGTACAGGAAAAGATAGTAAGCTTTTTAAAAGACCACTAGTTCTAAACAATAATTAAGGCAGTGTAACTCAGCCTGGTTAGAGTGCTAGACTCATAAGATTTGAGTGATGAGGCTCATGCCGATGATTAAACTTTATATCTGGGCGATCTAGAAGCCGCGGGTTCAGATCCCGCCACTGCCACCTTTTTTTGCTGTGGTGGCACAACCTGGTACTGCGCAAGCCTGGAAATGTATGTATTTTCAAGGCATGCACTGTTTAGCTTGTTTCCTCCGGGATATCCCGGTTCAAATCCGGGCCACAGCGTTTTAATTTTTTGTACATATGAGCAAAGCTCATATTGTATCCCGGTTCAAAAACCAAAAGGTTCAAACCTGTGGTTTGAAAGTCCGGGTCGTGGCGTTTTTTTCTTACAATCCATACTCAAATCTTAAGAAGAACTTTTTTGGTCTTAATTTGAACCAAAGTAAGAATGAAATTAATTGAACTAGTTAGAAATAAATAATCAATATATGGGTGACTACAAAACACCATAAATGTAGACACCTAATTTAGAGAAATATATAACCACTACATTTTACATATTAAATAGTAATTTATTAAAAAGTTAACCACTACATTATTTGCTAGTTTTCTTTGTTTATATTCATTCTTCCAACTTCAACAATCCATCTGCATAGTCATTGTTATAGCCTTCTTTGTGAGTTTTTTATACAATAATTGTATATATACGTACAAAAATAGGAAGATTTATATACTAAAGCTGTTTTATTAGTAATATGCCTCACAATAAAAAAGAAATTAATGCTAATGAACTCTTTGAATTACTTGAATCCCTATCAAAATTTATTGAAAAGAAAACTAAGATGTATGCATTAGGTGGAACAGCATTAACAATACTTAATATCAAACAATCAACATTAGACATAGATATTAATATCCACTCAGATAAAGAATACAAATATATCTGTAAGATATTTGAACAGATTGGATTTGAGAAAACAGGACATATTCGCTGGATTACACAAGAAGGTTTGGCTTTTGATGTCTTTCATAGTTCATATATTTTAGGAACTGATTTACTTCCAGATTGTTTAGAAAAATCCAAACATATTCAATCATTTGGTAAGATTGAACTTTATACATTATCTTTGTATGATGTTATAATAAGTAAATTAGCAAGAGGTGATTCTAGAGACTTTGATGATGTAAAAAGAATTTTTGAAAAAGAGAAAATAGATCTTAAAGAACTTGTTAGTAGATATAAAGAAACTATGCAAACATCTATTGTTGCAAATTATAAACAAAAATTATTAGATCTAATTGAAATAAAATTTAAAGAATGGAATATGGAAAATAAAGAAATAATAAATGAGGTTAAAAAATGGCAACAGCAATAGAGAAAAAGCTTACTGATGCAGGCTACAGGATGCTTGGTGCAGATAAAAGCAAAGAAAAACTAATTTTATCTATTTTGAAGACTGAGAATATAAGATATTTGAAAGCTATTCCATTTCTAATTTATAAGTATGACTTAGATATTGAAGAATTATATCAAAAAACACCTAAAAAAAAGATTTTTAGCCAAATATTAGCTTTTACAAGAATAATATTTGAAGAGAATAATATTGATAAACAATTGCCTGAGTTTAGTAATAAAGGAAATCTTGATTATGATGAATTTAAACAAGAGTTTGAATTGCAATTAGCTAGATTAAAAAAATCTGAATTAATAATTGACAAGCAAAAAATCTATGCAGAGAGAAATCTACAGATGTGGCTATCTCAAATTTTCACAAAAAAAGAAAAACAAATAATTAAAAGGATTATTGAGGAAAAACCAATTAGTAGAACAGACTATGAATATTATTCAAGAAAAACAAAGAAAAAACTTAATAGTATTATTGGATTAGAGGGTTTCGCTAGAGCACTTTATACTAAAACACCAAAATATGATGAAGATTTATTTAAATTAAAGAAAAAGCTTGGAAAATGGCTAGAGGACAACTCTAATGATAAAGATATTGAGATATTGAGATATTTTATTTGGCAAGATGATAAAATTTCAATAAGTTTTAGAAAAGAAGACAATAGTGAAGAAGGCGATGATATAAATAATATTATTTTAAAATTGAAAGATATTAAAGATAAGGAAATTTTAGGACTTCTTAAGAAATACAAAGAACATGACTTTAAGTAGAGAAGTTTTTCACTTGTTCTTTGTTATTAACAATCTGTTAATTTTAGAGAACTTTAGTTTAACATCAGATGTTGTGATAAACAATATTTAATGTTATATAATTACCATCATTCTTCTAACTTCAGCAAACCATCTGCATAGCCATTGTTATAGCCTTGTTCAAACCAATGTCTTTCATTAGGACTGATTTTTAATCTACGTGGTAACATATGATGTACACTTTTGTCAAATAGATCCTTAGGAAGCCTGCTAAGGTATGTGTAATCATAAATAACTCCTGAGTCTTGTTCTTGGCCATTAATTGCATGAGAATAACCTAGTGCCCAGCCAATTATTTCAGATTCTCCTTTTTCAGCCATGCCTTTGTCTTGTTGTCTTACTATTTCAACAGAATCAGATGCTTCATATCCTTTTTTGTATGCTTTGATAAAGTCTACTTTTTCATTAACTATTCTTCGTGCTTTTATTTTCAAAGAAGTATCCCAACTAAGTTTATTCAAAATTGTATAAGGAGATTTTGCATTGCCTTGTTGTGCATCATAAACACCGAATTCATAACCAAGTTCTTCTGTAGATTTATCCCAATCTATATTTGTTAAAGGTGATTCTGTTATTTCTTCTGTAACTGTTCCATATCTTTCAACTTTTTCAACTTTTTTAGTTTGTGGTTCAGGTTCTCCTTGTTTATAATCATCATAGCCTTGTTTATATGCTAACAAATATGTACCTTTTGCTGATTGATATGCTTCAATTTCTTCTTCAGTTACATCAATTACATAGTGTCTTGCAATACTACTTAATCTATTTGTATATTTGCTAACCCAATTTGGATCTTTTGACATTCCATCAGAAGCTTGGTCATATCCTCTTGCATAGCCATATTCTTGAGCAGATGCTTTTTCTAATTCAGTTCTAGAACCTTCTAATGCATAAACTGATGTGATTAAGACAAGTATAAGTATTAATGAGATTATAATTGATTTGTTCATAGAAAGATTATTGATTGATGTATTAATAAATTTATTGATGGTTATTTAATCAATTTCTTCATTCTACTTGATTTCAAAAGATTATCTAATGTTTTTAAGAATTCTTTGCTTTTTTCTAATGGTATTGTGATTGAATGCTCATGTTCCCATTTATCTTCTACTTTTTTCTTTTTTTGTATCAATAAATATTTCCCGTATTCATTCTCTAAAATATCAAACCAAATAGTTCTGTTGTTAAAGCTCAATTTTTCAAAATCAAAGTGATGAATTCTATGGTTTGGGTAATAAACCTTTGTAACTCCAAATTTTTTCATATAAATCTCATTTTCCAATATTAATACTTCTAGGTGCTTTTCAATGGCCTTTCTAGAGAATTTTGTGGCTCTTACTAATTGAGTCATAGTAAGGCCTTTTGGATTATTTCTCAAAAATTCAATAATTTTTGTATGAATTATCTTTTCTTTTTTAGCTGGATACATATTACAATATATATTAGTAACCGAAAACTTTATATATTTATTGTAATCTATATTGGTTACCAATAATGGTTCTTTATAGAGCCAATATATAAAATGAATATTGAAAAAGAAAAAAGGCCAAGTTGGCCAAAGAAACTGGATTGATAATCCAAATTGACATTCGTCCCCTTAATTAATTGTATATTCAAACAAGTATATAAACTTTACTGTTGGCGAGGCCAGGGTGGTCGAGTCTGGCTCAAGACGCTGGACTGATGATCCAGTTGACATTCGTCCCCTGAATGTCACGTGGGTTCAAATGTCAACTGATGGGGTGTAACTCTTTGAAGTTACTGAAACTCCCGTCCCTGGCGCTATTAACAGTAAAAAAATGAGGTGAGAACATGACAGAAAGTCAATCAAGATATAGTATTGTGGAAAGACTTACAGGAAGAAAACTTGACATCATGACTACCAAGTCAACATTTAAGGAAAAATTAAAACACAAAGAACAACAAATAGAAGAATTAAAGATTGATTTAGAAAACTGGAACAAAGATATTGAAGAAGACATAAAAAGAGAAAAAAGGAATAAAGAAAGAGAGATTGAGAAAGCCATACAAGAATATGATAATATGAAACAAAGGATTGTGGAAAAAGAAGAGATCTCTGAAGAAAAGATTAAAGCAATTGAAGAAGCTTTAAAATCTATTGAAGAGATTAGTAAAACTTCTCCAACAATTAACTCATAGTCCAAGAACAATAAAAATAAGTCATGTACTTTTGGACAGATGGTGAGAAAAGATGCAAAGCCATGTGCTGCTACCCTTAATAGATATAATCTTAAAATGGCAAGGTAAAAGCCTTGTCATTAGGGTATTCTAATAAAATGAACAGAAAGAAAAGAAGACATAGTGGTAGAGTTACTCCTAACTCAACCATTAAGTTAAAAAAGAGTAAACTAATTGAAGAATGTCTAGAACCAAAAGAAATGTATGATGATTGGACAAATTATAGAGATGGATTTAGAGGTTATGATGACAGAACAAAATTAAGAAGTGATAAATCTTGTTTTGCTAAATTTTTAGATATTAAAAGATGGAATAAGAAGATTAAGAAGCTTATTAAAATTAGAAAAGCTAGATTAAATAATAAAAGCCTGAAATAAAACCGAAAGATTTATATATTATTACGTAATATTACGTAATATGAAACTAATAAGTAAGATTAGTAAAGGAAGTAGGATGGATCAAATATACATCCCAAAAAGAAGGCTTGGGTTTGAAGTAGGTAGTCATGTAACCATAAAACCATTACAAGAGTTAGAAAGACCTATTGAGAAACCATTTTTCTATAATATTGACTTCTTAGAGCCTGTAAAAGTTAATATAATCAGCCAAATATTTGAGAATATAGATAAAATATTCAAAACTTATGATAACCTAATCATAACAGGTTCATTTTTAGAAAAAGGGTTTCATTTTAATGATATTGATGTATTAGTTATTATGGATGATCAAATTGATGAGAAATATCTTGAAGAAGAATTAGAAAATAAATTAGGTATTAAACCGCACATAATTCTAATAAATAATAAAGCCTTAATTAATGGTTTGAATACAGATCCATTGTATCAAACAATGTTAAGTAAATGTATTACTAGAAAAAGATTTATCTATAAAACAAAACATAAAATTAATTATAAAATATTAGATTTGCACTTATTAAAAAGCAAATTATTAATTGAAAACTTTAATATGTTAAATGGTAATGAAAAATATGAAATGTTAAGGAATGTTGTTTCTATTTCATTGTTTTTAAATAAAAATAAGATAAGTAAAGATAAAGTTGACAAGGAAATTGATAAATTGTTCGGAAAGAATGCATACAAAGAAATAAAAGAGAACATAATAAGTGATAAAAAGAGATTTCTTAGAAAATACAAGAAATTGTATAAGAAATTAGAAACAAAGATTTTGAGAGGGATTAAAAGTGGTTCAAAATAGAAATATACTTAAAGTGTAAAATAAAGTCAAATTATTTTACACTCTGGTATATACAAAAGTGATTAATTTGTACGAAAATTAATCACTTTTAGTATAAATTGATAGACTTATTTATTGGTAACTTATCAAATTCAATAATCCATGAAATATTATCTAAAGCCATTGATGACGACAACATTAGAAAACATTATGATAAAGAACTTAAGAATAGTTTTGATATTTCTATGAAATACAGAGAGAAGATAAATCCAACTTATACAGTATTGCCAGATAAAGATATTGAAAATATTAAGAATAAATTAAACAGAAAAGTAAATGCAGAGTTACAATTAAGAATATCTAAAGGTTATGAAAATATTAATTTAGATTTAATTGAAATTACAATAAATAAGAAATTAAAAGATATGAAAGTTGATTAATTATTCAATTCATTCAAAACTTGGCCAAGATTGTCAAAGTTTTCTCCAAATTCTACCCAATCACCAGATTCCATAGATTCTAATATTGAATCATAGTAATCTTGAGCAGATTGCATTAATTCTTCATCTGTTTCATCGCCTGAGTATTCTACATCTCCAGTATATTCCCTGTCGTCTTCTGTATCTTCAACTGTTGATGATTTTCCGAATAGAATTTCTAATGCATCTGATAAATATTGTTCCATTACTACTCTTTCTCCATCTGAAACTAAAACTCTTTTTAATTCTGGCAATTGACCTGTTTCTGCTTGGATATAAAGTGGTTCAATGTATAAAATACTATCATCAATTGGAATTACTAATAAGTTACCTCTTGTAACACTAGAACCTTGTTGAGACCAAAGTGTTAATTGCTGAGATATTTCTGAGTCTTGGTCAAATTTAGCTTCTATTTGTAATGGACCATAGATTAATTTATCTTTTGGGAATTTGTATAACAATAGTTTACCATAATTATCTCCGTCAGATCTTGCTGCTAGCCATGCAATCATATTATCTTTACTTATTGGAGTAAATGAAGTCATTAAAACAAATTCTTCAGATTCTTCTCCTGGTAATTTCATAATAATATAATATGGTTCAACATATATTTGTTGACCAGTACCATAGACTTCTGTAGGAATATCCCATGCATCTTCTTTATTATAAAAGACAGTTGGATCATTCATATGATATGTACTATAAATGTAAGCTTGTATATCAAATAAGTTTTCAGGATATCTAATATGTTCAATTAATCCTTCTGGGAATTCTTCGAATGACTTAAATTGATCTGGGAAGATTTTTGCATATGTTGCAATTAATGGATCTTCTGTGTCAACAATATAATAAGTTACATCTCCATTGTATGCATCGACTACAATTTTCACAGAGTTCCTCATGTAATTAATCATGTTGTATTTTTCAGAGTATGGGAAGTTCCCTGTATAAGTGTAAGCATCTTGTATCCAATATAATTTTCCATCATTGATAACTAAATAAGGATCATAATCAAGCATTAAGAATGGTGTTAATTTTGCAATTCTGTCTTGGATTGCTCTTGTAAACATTATCTTACTTTCTATAGTTAAATCATCTGATAATAATATCTTAATATCCATGAATCTTAATGCCATTAATGCTTTTTTCCAGAAAGTGTCGAGAACAATTCCGCCATTTCCATCATAATGCAGGTATTCATTTGTGTTTCCCTTTGGATAATCAAATTCTGGAGTTAATGTGTTTGTTAAGATAAAATCATTGTCTATTTCTCCATAATATATTTGTGGTGTTTCTACAATTAAAGAAGGTTCATCAACATTATACACAGATGGAATATCTTGTACAAGATACTCAGGCATTCCTTGTTCTGTGACTTTATTAACAGGACTTACTACAACACCATAACCATGAGTATAAACCATGTGTAAATTAACCCATGTTTGTGCATTATCTATGATTTGATATTGATTAATTTCTCTTGGTGAGAGCATGACTTCTGTATATTTTCCTTCAATTGTATATCTATCAATATCAATATTTGCTAAATCATAATACAACCTTATTTCTTGTGTTTGTTTATATGTTTGTGTTAATGGTCTCCAATCTAATATTCTTACATTATCAATTGTTTCTGGATTTTCTTCTAAGATTTCTGGTGTTAATGACATTTCTACTGAGAAATCTGTTTCTTCAACATCTTCTAAACCGTAAGCAATTTTTGTAAATTCAATATTGTTTTCAATATAAGGTTTTTCTAGATTGATTTCATTTGGATCAACTTTTAATGCTTGAATTACACCTGGGATTACTGTTGGTGCTATAAAGAAAAATATCAAATATAGGATTACGAAGTAAGCTAAAATATGTCTTTTCTTTAATCTTTGTGATTTTGATATTACAAAAATCCAGACAAAGAATAATACAGACACAATGACTGCTAAGATTGTAAGTAATTTTACAATTGGGACAAAAACTACTACATCTGTATAACCGGCTCCGACGACAATTCCTGCTTCTGAATACATAATTGAGAATTTTGTTAAATAATGTTTTACAGCTAATAAAATGAAAAATAATGAACCTAAGAAAGCTAGATGTACTAATGCATATTGTTTTATGTTTTTGAATATTTCAGCTATGTTTATTTGACCAGTACTTCTTGGGATTCCGTTTGCATCAACAACTTGTGGTTTGTCATGTTTTTTCTTAAGTAATGAAAAGAATATTGCTTGTAAATAATCTATAGCTACAATAATTGTTGTAATTACTAAAGTTGCCATTAAAAATTTCCAGGCAAATAAGAAAAATGGCAATGAAAACACATAGAATGCAACATCTCTAAAAAATATTGGATCTTGTAAATTAAAAGGTGTTTGATTTAAGTATTGCAAAACATTAAACCAAGAATTGTAAGATACAAAACCAACAAATAAAGCCACTAAAGATGTTAATAAAAGTTTGAATCTAAATGGTATTGGTTTAACACCTTTTGGCATTGTTATTTTCTTGTTTAGATAGGTTGAGATAGTTAGATTAATTAATGCGAATATGAAGAAGAATAATGCTGCTGCTATGAATAATGTTAATTTAGCTTTTAAGCTGATCATAAAGATTTCTTTGAAACCTAATGCATCGAACCACCAATAATCTGTTACTAAATTGATTAATTTAGTTGATGAAAAGAAAATTACAATTAAGATCGGTATAATAAATGAGAATATTGGGTTTTTCTTTGTAGGTTGTATTGACATAGAAAATTGCGAAGTTGGAAGGTTTTATAAATATTATGAATTTCTTCACATATATGAAGATTGGCAAGCTAAAGTTAAGGAATAACCTTATATTGGCACCTATGGCAGGTGTTTCAAATGTGGCTTTTAGGGTTATGTGTAATAAGTATAATGCTGGATTATGTGTTAGTGAGATGATCAATGCAAATGCCTTATCTAGGAATAATAAAGCTACAATAAGAATGACAGCTACTTGTGCTAGAGATAAGCCAGTAGCAATGCAATTATTTGGAACTAGAATAGATGTTATTAAAAAAGCTGTTTCAATTATTGAGAAAAAAGCAGATATAATTGATTTTAATTTTGGTTGTCCTGCTAGAAAAATTATACAACAAGGTGCTGGTTCTGCTTTATTGAAAAGGCCTGCAAAGATTAAAGAAATTATTGAAGCAATGGTTTCTTCTACTGATAAACCAGTTACTGCGAAAATTCGATCTGGTATTAAAAAGCATAATTGTTTGAAGATTGCGAGGGTGATAGAGAAGGCAGGAGCATCTGCAATAACTATTCATGGTAGAACAGTTGCGCAATCTTATTCTGGCAAAGCAAAATGGTTTGTGATTAAGGAAGTTAAGGATGAATTAAATATTCCAGTTATTGGAAATGGAGATGTTGTTGATTGCAAAAGTGCAGAGTTATTATTGAAACAGACTAATTGTGATGGAATAATGATTGGAAGAGCTGCATGTGGAAATCCATTTTTGTTTAAACAGATTGATGAGTATCTTAGGACTGGGAAAGTTTTGGAGCAGAAATCGAAAGTTGAAATGTTTGAAGAGTATCTTAAGTTATGGAAAGAGTTTAATCTTGATTTCAATGACTTAAAACAGCACGCATTCTTTTTCACAAAAGGTGTTCCTGGTGCTGCAAAATTAAGGAAAAAGTTATCTGAGAAATTTGATATTGAATTGTTGCGAGAGATGGAAGAAGATTGGAAGAAAATAAAAGATATGGAAGATTAAGTATCTTGAGGAGCTTCTTGTATTCTTCTTATTCCATATTTTGTAGGTGCATATCCTTCTTTAAATGCTTCATAGACTTTTGAATATTCATTTACCCAAGGAATAACATCAAGTGTTAATGCACCAGAACAAGTACTGTCTTCACGTGGAATGTTTGGAAAGAGTTCATCTTTTGAGAAAGTTTCTCCTTCATGGTCCAATAAATACCTTAAGATAAGACCTGGTGTTGAGTCTGCTTTTTGTTTGCCATACTGGGAACTTGTGCTATAATAATAACCATCTTTAAAAACAATATCACCGAACACTGCATCACCTAATAAATCTCTACGTAACCTCATATCAAGATCTGCAGCTGCATCTGCTGCTTGATCAGGAGCTATTTGGCTTAATACTTCTTCTTCAAAAGCTCTAACAACATCTGCAATTTGTTTTCCGTCTAGCATAATATTCCTCTAAATACTTATCATCAAGCCAATAGAAAACTATTGTTCAAAGAGCCCTTATCATTAGTTAGAATACAGAACAAGTATTTAAGGTTTACTGAGGAAATTAACCAAAATTCATCTCAAACCAACGCATGAATGTTAATACACTAAATACATGTTTTATTCTGACATCATCATCTTCATTCATTGCTGTTTCAGTGGTTAAATCAGTAGCGTCTTTTCCATGTAATAAACTTAATTTTCTTCTGAATCTTGTATTTAATTCTGTTACATAATTTCTATCAAAAATATCCCAAACTTCACTATTAATTCCATACATATTTCTATCTAATTCATCTGCAACCATTTTATGAAATCTAACATCTTGGCTCTCAGGAAAAGAATATTTTCTTCTATCAATGATTGCTTGTGGAAGTTGGGTTTCAAATGCATGTCTTAAAGGATATTTTTCACTTCCAAATCTTAAATGATCTTTGTAAGGTATGCTTAATGCTGCAGCCACAACACCCGGATCTAAAAATGGGACACGAGCTTCAACTGAATGTGCCATTCCACACTTATCATTAGCATCCAATCTATATTTTAAGAATTTTTTAGCATAATAATATCTCATTCTTTCAAATTTATCTGGATGTTTACATCTACTGTAATAATTTTCAATTGTAGAATCAATTACTGTGTTAAAATTAATCCCATCTAAAAAATCTCTTGTAAAATATCTTGAAACAAATCCTACTTTTCTTTGCATGAATGTTCTTAGTGAATTTGCACTAGCGACTTTATCATGATCTTTAAAAAACCCAGGATAATCCCAGAAATAACCCATGTTAAATTCATCTGCACCCTCTCCAACCAATACAACTTTACAACCTGCATTACTTAAAGCCCTATAAGTTGCATACAACCCAAGTTGTCTTATTGAAGTATGTGGTTCATCCATTGCTCTAATCATTGGATCAATATCATCAAGTAGTGTGTTTGCATCTAATCCTACACAAAGATTTTCTACTCCAAACTCGTCTGCAAATAATTGTGCATGATCCCAATCTGGATTGTACTTAACACCATTGTATTTAACAGTTGCAGCAGGAAGTTGGTGTCCTTGTTGTAATGTTAAATAAGTTACAATACTTGAATCTAAACCACCACTTAAAGCAGTTCCTACTCTAACTTCATCAGGAATTCTAATTGAGACTGCATTTCTAATTAATTCTTCTGTAATTTCATCCGGATTATCTGTATGAATATTAACATCCCAATATCTTTGTATTTCAGAACCATTTCTATCAACAACACAATACATTCCTGGTTCAAGTGCATGAATTCCATCAAAAAAAGTTCTATTTAATGAAATATGGCCATCTGTAAATATATCCATTGTTAAAAAAAAGTCTGCAATTGTTTCTAAATTTGGTTTAGCATTAAAATTAGGATGAGTTAAAATTCCTTTTGGTTCTGAACTAAAAACAAGTGCACCATTAACATTAGCATAATATAAAGGTTTAATTCCAAATTTATCTCTTGCTAAATAAACTGAATCTTTTTTTCCATCATAGATTGCAAAAGCAAATTGACCATTAAATCTATCTACACATCTTTCTCCAAATTCAACATATGCATTTAATACAACTTCTGTATCAGAGTTTGTTTTAAATTTATATCCTCTGCTTTCTAATTCGTGTCTTAACTCTTTGTGATTGTAAACTTCACCATTATAAGTTATTGCAAATTCATAACCATTGTGAGTTACAACAACAGGTTGTGAACCATTGTCAATATCAACAATACTTAATCTCCTATTCCCTAATGCGACATTCCTGGTTCTTGATGTGAAAATTCCTTCACCATCTGGACCCCTATGTGCTAATGAATCATTCATAGCATGAACTATTGAATCATCAATTGAGGCTTTATAATCCACTATTCCATTTATTCCGCACATTTTATTACTACTGAATAGTATTAGGTATTTAAACTCATGCACCCCCTTCAGGGGCAACTATAGAAAGATTTATATATTCTTAATATAATCTAAATATATGGATCTCAAAGATTTAAAGAAAATAGGGCTTACAGAAGGTGAAATCAAGGTATACAATGCTTTATTAGAATTAGGTGAAAGTACTAGAACAAAACTAGTTAAGAAATCTGGTATTTCTTCTTCAAAGGTTTATGAAATAGCAAATAGATTATTAGAAAAAGGTATTATCTCATCTGTAAAGAAAAATGGAGTAATTCATTTTAGTGCTGCGAATCCTAAAAGACTAAAGGACTTTATTCAAGAAAAGAAAAAAGAGATTATTGAAGAAGAAACTTTAGTTGAAGAATTATTACCAACATTATTGTTGAAGTATCAAAAAACAGAAGAAAGTGTTGATGTTGAAGTCTTTTATGGTTGGGATGGATTGAAAACTGCTTTTTTAACTCTTGAGAATTCTATGTCAAAAGGAGATGAAAGTTTAGTTTTTGGAGCAAGTGCTGGAAAAGAACCTGAAGTTGGTGATATTTTTTGGAGAAAACACCAAGCTAGAGTTGAGAAACGAGGTTTCAAAGTTAGAATAATCTTTAATGAGGACATGAGAAAAAGAAAACAAAGACATATATATTATGATAATTGTAAATTACATGAAATAAGATATTTACATCAAAAAACATTAGTTGAAACTTATGTTTATAATGAATATGTGCTTTTGTTTATTTCTCAGAAAAAACCAATTGGAATTTTAATGAAAAATCAAGAAACAGTTGATGGTTTTAGAAAGTTTTTTGAGACTTTATGGAAACAAGCAAAAGAATAAAAAGAAAAAAAGAAATAATTATTCATACATATCTTCGTAACCAGCCATCATATCTTCCATTAATAAGTTCTGGAATTCTTCGTCACTAACTATTTCTAAGTCTGGAAGAGTTACGTCTGCTTCTGTGACAACATCTAATTCACAATCAATATTATCTAATGTTTTAGAAGTGTGATAAGTTGTCATCATTCCTTCTCTATCCATTTCAGATTGATCTGCTGGGTATTGAACAAGATATTCTTCACCCATTAATTCCATTACTACAAAAGAACCATCATCATTTAACCATGATTCACTCCAATCAGATTTTATTTTGGCTTTTTCTTTGTAGAAATATATTGTTTGCATGTCTGCAATTACACATTTGAAGTTTACTAATTCTTGTGAAGCTTCGTGAGCTGCTTCTTCTGCAGCATCTTCAGCTGCGTCTGCTGCATATTCAACTTGTTTTTCAGCTGCTCTTTGTTGTAGAGCAGATTGGTCATCATTATCTCCACCACAGGCTGCTAAAAATAAAAGTGAAATTGCTAAGATTATTGCTAAGTATTTCATTATATCACCCCATGGAATTAATTAATATAGTTATTTATAAAGATTTTCTTAAAATTTAAATAGTAGAAGACATTGGAAATGCCTATGGGGCGGAAAACTATTCTTCTTGCAATTGTAGGTATTGTAATATTAGTAATTCTATTCTTGTTATTCAAAGGTTGTGGAAGTGATGATAGTGGATTTTCAATTGGTGGTGGTAATGTAGATACAAGTGATTTTGAAGACTGGTTATTAGATATTTATGAAGAAAGAGAACCAGAGGAACCTGAAGAACCATTATCTCTAACATTAATCAATGATGCTTATCATAATAAAGGAATAATTACAGAAGAAGAGTATTATATTCTAAGAGTTTTGGAAGCATTTGATCATAAAAACTTACCAAATGAATACAAATCAATTAGAGCAGAAAGAAGAGATAGTTCTTTCTTATTATTGATGATTAATGATAGAATTGATGATTTCTCTGAGGAAACACAAGATATTCTAAGACCTTTTGTTACAAATCCTGATGATCCTGAAAGTTATTGGTATAAAATTAATCAAGAAGATGAATCTTTAGCAAGGGAATTTTTAGATGCAGTAGCTATTATACCTTCAGTAAATGCAATGGATAATGAACATCCAATTGATGGAAAATGGCAAGTGCATTATGATGATCCTTGGATAACTGATAAAGCAGATATTGTAAAAGCTGCTTTAGAACATTCTTATAATAAATATAAAAATCTTGGAATGAAAGAACCAACAGATTGGATTTATGTAAAAGTACAAAGCTTAGAAGATGATGGACAACAATATATGGATGATCATGAAGGAGCTAATAGATGTCATATTTTAATTAGTACTTCACAAAGTGATGATGCATTAAAAACATCAACAGCACATGAATTATTTCATTGTTTTCAACAATATATTCCTTTGAAGTCATATTCTACAGAAGAATGGATTTGGGAATCAACTGCAACATGGTCAGAAGATTTTACATATCCTGAAGTTAATACAGAGCATGGTTTTGATAGTAATATTTTTCCTTATTTTAATAAAGATTTTTTTGACTCTGATAATGTAACTTATCATCAATATGGTTCTTATTTATGGCCTTGGTTTTTATCACATAGATATGGAAAAGATGGAATGGTCGTCAAGAAAATGTTAGATGAAGCAGGTTTATTAGGTATGAAAGATGCAATAAAAAATAGACCAGACTTTTATGAAGAGTTTAAACAATATGCTTTATACAATTACAATACAGAACCATTTAAGTTTTATTATGATCATAATAATAAACCAACAAAAAAACCATATGGACAAAGTAGGAAAAAGAAAACATTTGAGAATAAAGAAAAATACACTCAAGAAGTTAATTTAAACCCAGGAGGAATAATGTATTATTATTATTTCTTTGAAGATGATATTGATAGAGTTGAGTTTGATTTTAGTTTAATTACTACAGATTCTCAACCAGACTTTGCAACACAAATAGTTTATAAAATTGGAGAGCATTGGTTTTACCAAGATGTTTCTGAGTTGAAAAAGTTAAAATTTTGTAGAACAAGACCAACAGAAGAAATAGATGTAGCAGTTGTTATTGTTGCAAATTCACATTTAGATAATATTGCATTTACTCAATTTGATATTGATGCAGAAGGTAAATGTGCTCCTGAATGGAGTGGTTATACAACTTATTCATGGAGTTATAGTACATCTGTAGATATGTCTGAATTAACTTTATCAGGAGATCCTGGAACAGGATCTTGGTTTGAAAGAGGATATATGATGTCAAGAGATACATTGGTTTATGACGAGGACAATGATGAGTTTGTTGTTAAAGATCAAATGCTTTATTATAGTTATAATGAACACCAATTTATAGAATACGCAAGATCATGTAGTCTGCAATGGGAAAGTGATTCAAGTACTGTAAGTGGTTCTGAATATAATACATGGGAAGTTGATGAGAAATATCCTTCTTCAAGTAAAGCACCAACAAGATTAGAAGCTTCTGAAGATGATCCTTCTGCTTATGAAGTTAATTTGAATGTTTATGATGGAAGTACTGACTGGTTATTATCTTGGTGGGAGTCTTCTGAGTTCTCAAGAACATGTGATTTCTGGGGAATTGCAACACCAGATCCATTTGGATATTTCCATGATTCATCTACAAGTAAGACTAGTGTTGTTCCTCATTATCCAAATAATCCAGATGTTTTAGCAGAATTAAATAACGATGCAACAAGATTACAAGGAGCAGGTATGGGAAATTTTGAGTATGGTGGCACAATAGTTCCAGTGCATATAGTTGTTGATTATTCTTGGGGTTAAATTCTTGGTTCTGTTTTTAGAATTTTGTATTTTTTAGATTGTAATTTGCCTAATCTTAGTTTACCAATTGCAACTCTTTCTAATGAGTTAATTCTATAACCTAATTTGTTGAAGATTCTTCTTACAACTCTGTTTTTGCCCTCGTGGATTTTAATTTCTATTATATCTAAGTTAATTCTTCTAAGTTTAGCTGGGGAAGTGAATCCATCTCTTAATTTAACTCCTCTTTGGATATTTAGCATATCTTTTTTACTAATTTGTCTGTCAATTTCTACGATGTATGTTTTCTCTACTTCATATCTTGGATGCATTACTTTGTTAGCAAAGTCTCCATCATTTGTTAACAATAATAATCCAGAAGTGTTGAAATCTAATCTTCCAATTGGGAAAACTCTTTCTTTAACTTTTACAAAATCCATAACTGTTTTGTAATCTCTGTCTCTTACTGCAGTTACACAACCAACAGGTTTGTTGAAGATTATGTATATTTTACTTTCTTTATTTACTAGTTTATTATCTACATATAAATTATCTTTCTCAGTAGCTTTATCACCAATTGTAATTCTTTTGTTATTTACTCTAACTCTTCCATCTTGGATTAATGTTTCAGCTTTTCGTCTAGAACAATAGCCGTAGTTGCTTAATAATTTCTGAACTCTGTGTAGTTTTTCCATTTTCTTAGATTAGAAGCAATGTATTATAAATTTAACTACATTTTCTTAAAATATGCATGTCTTTCGCAACCTGCCATTAAAACAATTATTTTCTCTGGTTTATCTTCAAAGAACTCATCACATGCTTTTTTTACACCTGGAAGAATATCTTTGACTTCTGTTATTATATTACGAAATTGTTGGTATGAATTTTCATTCATTCTTTTTTCTATTTTCATATGGCCTTCACGACAATAATAATCATCAATAATAACAATTGCACCTTTAGAAAGTTTTGGATAAATATAATTAAGACTTTCTATTATTGAAGAATACATATCTCCATCTAAATGTGCAAAACATATTTTATCAGGTAGATTAGTTGGTAAAGTATCTTTAAACCAACCTTCAAAAATAGTAGGTTGTTTTAAATTAAATCTGTTAAAGTTTGCTATAACACTATCTTTTGCTGTTCGTAACATACCTTCTTTTGCTGTAGTAAGACCATCTTCTGGTAAGACTTTTGGTAAGCCTTCAAAAGAATCAAATAAATGTAATTCTTTTTTACTATTTGCTTGATCTAATGTTTTCTGGATAAGAACACCTGTAATACCTTCATAACACCCAAGTTCAACTATTTCTCCAGGAATATCTTGTGCAAGTACTTGACTTAATAAATGATAAATATTCATACCTTGCTCAACATTCATCATATTAGAATATTTCAAAACTTCAGCAATAAATGAGTTATCCATAAATTAGGAATAAATTAAGTCCTTTTAAAGTTTATTGATAAATAGTTAGAGTTATTCCTCAACAACTCTAGTGTATAAACGAACATTCCTATCTTCTTGGAGAAGTTCGAAACCTTCTACTTCTTGTTGTTGGAATCCTTCAAGAATTAACACACCGCCAGTTTGTGCAACGTTTCTAGCTAGTTGATTTATGTAAAACTCTTCTGTTGGGAGAGCTGGTAAAACTTGGGCAACTAATCCATCAAAGAAAGCTTCCGCCTTTGGGTCTTGTTCTTGTGAGCATGCCATGAATAACATTCTAGCTCTAAATCCTTCAAGATGTTCTCTTGTTGTATCTGAAAGTTCTTGGTGATCTACAAGATATTGATCACATAGTTCATATGTTTCCCTATGACTAACATCACCTTCAAAAAGGTGTGCATAATCTTCATCAGGTACTTCTTCTCTAAATGTATCATTTGTTGCAAAATAATCTTCGTGTACTCTAAGTCCTTCTATAAATCTTTGAGATAAACTACCTGCTACAATATCTTCTCTGCCATCTTCACTAACAAGATCTCCTGGTGATTGTACATAAACAATTTCATAACTTCTTCCTTCTCTCCATTCATCAGTTCGAACAAGATCTAGTAAATCTTCTAATTCATGTCTTGTGCTATGTTCATCAAATTTACCTACAGTTGCATTAGCTCCATCTGGTGTATTATTATCATGATAAACAATTTCTAAAGCAGATATAGAACTACAATATGCTTCCAATTGTTCTTTCATTTGATCTCTTCCTCTTCTTCCAAAAGTTGTATAATTTTTAGGTCCTTGACCATAAAACTCCTGTGAAGATACTAAGAAAAGATAAAGTAGAGTTGCCCCAATAGATTTTCTTGGTGTTCTGCTTGGTCTCAAAAGCTGAACTATAGAACTATAAAGATCAAGATGGTCAGCTGTGTCTATAGGGATTGGTGAAAACACATTTCCTCTTTTAAATCTATAAACACCATCAAAAAATTCATCATCTTTTGCTGCCAATGCTCTTTGTATAAGCTGTCTTGCTTTACTCATATTTAAACCCCACTTTATATATGAAGGTACTTTATCCCATATATAAGCCTTTCTGTTTTTAACTACTTGAGAATGGGTATAATCAACACAGACCACCTAGGAAGGTTTAAAAGTAACTATTGATTACCTTATGAAATGGGTGTTAGTCATTATCAAGGTGGGCCAAGATATAGAGATGATCCTAGAGTTCTAAGGAAGTATATGAATCAAATGGGGGCTGTAGCATTATTATCTAGAGATGATGAAGTTAGATTAGCTACAACAATGGAAGAAGGCACTCCTTATGAAGCAGCTACAGCTAAAGAAGATTTAATAAAAGGCAATTTAAGACTAGTTGTTAGTATTGCAAGACAATACCAATATAGAGGCTTGCCACTTGGTGATTTAATTCAAGAAGGTAATTTAGGTTTAATAAGAGCTGTTGAAAAATTTGAATATAGAAGAGGATATAAATTTTCTACATATGCTTCTTGGTGGATTAGACAAAGTGTTATTAGAGGAATAGAAGCTACAGTAAGAACAATAAGAATTCCAATTTATAAATTAGAAATGGTTACTAAAGTTAGAAGAACGGCTCGAAAACTTGTTACTGATCTTGGTAGAGAACCAACTTCTGAAGAAATTGCAGATTGGTTAGGTGAACCAGTTGAAAAAATTGAAGATATTTATAGGCTTGCAAGAGAACCATTATCATTAGAGCAAAAAGTTGGTGATGAATCAGATGCAACCATAGGTGATTTTATAGAAGGAGCTAGTGTTCGAAGACCTGATGAAAATGTAGGGGATTCTGATTTAGCAAAGGCTGTTAGAAGTGTACTTGCTGAATTAACACCCAGAGAAGAAAAAGTTATGAAAATGAGATATGGAATTGATCATCCTCGTCATTATTCTCTTGAAGAGATTGGTCAAGTATTTGATTTAACAAGAGAAAGAATAAGACAAATCGAAGTAAAAGCCTTAAGAAAATTAAGACATGTTAAGAGACAAAGACAGTTAATTGGTTTTTATCAAGGATAATCAAGAACTTTTATAAATTAATATTTAATTCTGAGAATAATATGGGCTCAATCTCACCCGTGGCGACTGGTTACGCTCGGTCGACACGCAAGAAGGGTTTCCTTCCCTTTGGTCAGTCAAGCCCTTTATGGGCTCATAGCTCAGCCTGGTTAGAGCGGTGGCCTCTTACGCGTTAGGATCAAAGATCCACTGGGTCTTTGCTTACGCACAGACAGCCATAGGCCCGGGGTTCGAATCCCCGTGGGCCCGTAAAATGGAATTCAATCCTGATGGAAGTATTAAACTTCCTGATAAGTTTGCAAAGCAAAAGCAAGATAGAGAGAATAGACTAAAGAATTCTAGATGTATCCTTATAAGGAAAGATGTTGTTGAAACTAAAGCACCTAAGAAATGTAAACTTCAAATTAGACTCTCTGATGCAATAATTGATTCTTCTTTTGTTCATAATGTTTATAATGTCTTCAGAGAAAGAGCAGAAGTGCCAACTAAGTTAAAACAATTAAATGAAAAAGGTTTTGAAGTGGAAATTGGAACTTGTTTTCGAAGATGTAGTGATTGTAATGCATTAATTGCTAGATTTAGGAATTCTCTAGATGGAAATGTTATTGAAGACAAAGGATCTTGTACATTTGAAAAAAGAAAATTTGCTTATGAAGATTATTTTGATTGAGATCTTAATCTTCGCATTTCTGGAACAAGTATTTGTTGTCCATAATGTTTTAAATAAGCTCTAGCTTCAAGTGTGTAAGGAGTTATTTCACAAACACTGCTCGTACTATTACAAGAAACTGTAAAAACGTCCATACATAAATCATCTAATCCAATTTGATCTAAGCATTTTCCTAGATGTGCTTGAACTCTTTTCTGGATCCCATCTGATGAACTACCAACAACCCCTGGTGTAAGACGTAAGACTCCTTCAGGTCTTTTAATACTCATCATATAAAGACCTAATCTTGGTTTTGGTTCTCTTGGAAAATTATCATATAATTCTTTAAATGCAACACCATATTGACGAACCAATGCATTATATGCTCTATTATCTTCAGTACCATCTTCAAGTTTTCCAATTGCATTACTCTTAACTTTAGCCATTTTGCACCCTAAATAGAGAGAAATCAAGTATCAAATAAAAGCTTTTGGGTAGAATCAGTCTATCATTTCAATCTCAATGTTCAAGCCTTCAGGCGGGCGAAGTCTTCGACTTCGAGCCTTTCGGCCTCAATTCTAAGAGTTAATCAAGAACAAACTTAATCAATCATTTCAATTTCTATGTTCAAGCCTTCAGGTATTGGTACCCTCATAACCAATCTTAAAGCTCTTTCATCTAAGCCGAGATCAATGAATCTTTTATGAATTCGCATTTCGTATCTTTCCCAGGAAGCTTTTCCGTCTCCGCAAGGAGTTTTACGAGTAGTTAATTTTAATTTTTTAGTTGGTAAAGGAATAGGACCACGCATATCAACACCAGTTTTATCAGCTATATCAGAAATATACCTACAAGTATTATTAATCTTGTCTATGTCTGTACTTGCTATCTTTATTCTTGCTTTTTGCATTCTCTGTTTACCTCATGAAAACCGTGTGAATGATCATGAAAAAAATAAAATAAAATAAAAAGGTTTAAAGTTCCTTTTTAGTTAAAGCTGTACACATACCTGCTGCAACTGTTGCACCGGAATCCCTGATTGCGAATCTTGAAAGTTGTGGAATTTCCTTTTGTGTTTCAATTACTAAAGGTTGTACTGGTTTAATTTTAACAATTGCTGCGTCACCATTTTTGATGAAGTCAGGATTTTCTGCTAAAACTTCTCCAGTTGCTGGATTTAGCTTTTTCTCAATTGCTGTAATTTGACATGCAACTTGAGCTGTATGTATGTGGAATACTGGTGTGTAACCGACAGTTACAACAGATGGATGATTTAACACAACAATTTGTGCTGTGAATTCTGTTGCTAATGTTGGTGCATTATCTGCTGGACCAATAACATCGCCTCTTGCAATGTCTGTTTTTCCAAAGCCTCGAACATTAAATCCGCAGTTGTCACCTGGAACAGCTTCTTGTAATTGTTCGTGATGCATCTCAATAGATTTAACTTCGCCTGGAACTCCTTTTCCTTCTCTTCCTGGAATTGCTACAACTTTTTGTCCAACTTTTAGTACACCTGTTTCAACTCTTCCAACTGGGACAACACCAATACCTGTGATGTTATAAACATCTTGGATTGGAAGTCTTAGTGGAAGTTCTGTTGGTTTTTCAGGTTCCTTAAGATCATTGATTGTTTCTAATAATGATTTTCCTTTATACCATGGCATTTTGTCTGTTTTCTTAACAACATTATCTCCTGGTAAAGAAGCGATTGCTACAAATGGAATTTCATCTGCTTTATAACCTACTGATTTCAAAAGTGTTCCTACTTCTTCTTGAACTGAATTGAATTTTGCTTCAGCATAGTCAACACCTGAGATATCCATTTTGTTAACTGCAACAATTAATTGGTTAACTCCAAGTGTTTTGGATAAGAAGACGTGTTCTTTTGTTTGTGCATTTACACCATCATTTGCAGCTACAACTAAAACACCTGCATCTGCTTGTGATGCTCCTGTAATCATGTTCTTGATAAAGTCCTTGTGACCTGGTGCATCGATAATAGTGAAGTAGTATTTGTCTGTCTCAAACTTTTTGTGAGCTAGATCAATTGTAACTCCTCTTTCTCTTTCTTCTTTTAAGTTGTCCATGACAAAAGCGAATTCAAAGCCACCTTTTCCAAGCTCTTGTGCTTTGTCTTTTAACTTTCTCATTGCTGCTTCATCAATATTTCCTGAATCGAAAAGTAGTCTTCCTACTGTAGTGGATTTACCGTGATCGACGTGTCCGATAAAAACAAGGTTTATATGGATTTTTTTATCTGCCATTCTCTATTCCTCCAACTGTTTTCTTGATTTTGAGCCTTAATTGAGCCCTATTCATGATTTAAAGGCTTCTTTGCCTCTTTTTATGTATTAGGGATAAAATTTCAGTGATTTAAAAAGGTTACGTATTCTAAAGCTGAAAATGGGCTTTTTTTGGGTTTTTTAGCTGAATAAAGCGTATTTACTTAGAAATAATACGCTATAGAAAGGATTATATATAGCCAATTTATTCCTTGATTTAATGGAAAGGAGTAGAAGGTGGTTTTTGGGTGCTAGTGGAGCTGCAGCTGGTTTGGCAGCAATTGTGACTAGTTTTGCACCTGTTACAGCCTTGGCAATTGAGAGAGAAAGATCTGGATTTGATTCTAGATATAATACATATGCTCATTCATTTTTAGATGCTGAACATCTACAAGGTTTTGAAGTAACTCAAGAAAATTATGATTTCTTAGATTCTGTTATTCATGAAATTAGAACAAAATATAAAGCAGAAATTGCAAGCCCAGAAAGAGTATCTTTAGGTTCAAGGCTTGGTGAGGAAGGAGTTGACTCAGCTTTTAGTAGTGAAATGATAGAAACATATGATCTAGATGACATAAGAAAGATTATGGGATGGATTGATGAAGCTCTTTCTGATATATTTAATGTTGTTTATAAAGAAAATAATAGACTAGGTTCAGCATTTACAAAACAAGAAGGAGAAATTGTAGAATATCTAAAAGATGAAGGAAATGCTCAAAAAATTATTGATTTTGAAGGAGATGAATTTACAGAAGCATCAGAAGAAGTAAATGATTTCATAAATGATCATATTTTACGTACTCAATCTCCTTCTGGTTATTTCTCTTTCCTTAGTGAATATAGAAGAGGTTCAAGAAGAAGAAAAATAGAAAAATATAGTCAAGGATTTTACCAAATGGATTGTGACAATATGTCAATGATTTATCTTGCAATTGGGCAAGTACTTAATTTCCCTATTGAAGCTGTATTAGGCCCAGAACATATGTTTGTAAGATGGGGGAAATTTGATGGTAGTCATGTGAATTGGGAAACTACTGCAGGAATTGCAAGGAGTGATGAAGAATATATTGAAGAATTTGGTTTAGGTAGAGATGAATTAGAAAGAGGAGGATATATGAAAGGTCTTAATAAAAAACAAATTGCTGGAATTATGTATGGGAACTTAGGATATGAATGGATAGTAAGATCTGATATTGCTGAAGAAGGTGAAAAAGAGCAATGTATGGAAAAAGCTTCTGATTGTTTGAATAGAGCAAGTTCTTTATTTCCTAATTGTATGTATATACGAACTAATAGTTTTGGTGCAAGAAGAGAAGTCGGTGATTGGAAAGGTGCTATTGTAGATGGTTATTATTTACTTGCTTTTGATCCAAATAATCATGATGCACGTTTTGGTGTAGCTTATGCTAATGGAGAACTTGGAAATAAAGAAGATGCACTACGTCATTATAAAATATTAATAGAAGTTAGAAATGAATTAGAGGAAGGAACACAAAAAGCTGTTTATAATAATGCTGCAGTTGCAGCTGTAAGCTTAGAAGAATATGATTTAGCTATTGAGTGTAGATTTGAACAATTAAAATTAGAACCAGATGATTATGATGCAATATCAGGATTAGGATATGCTTACCTTAAAAAAGGAGATAATGAAAATGCATTTGAACAATATTCAATTGTAATTGATAAAGCAGAAGACGTTTCAGATGAATTCTTGGCTACATGTTATAACAATAGAGGTTGTGCACTAGAAAGGATGGATAGACAAGATGAAGCAAATAGAGATTTTGCTAAATCTGAGCAATTGAAAAAATAATAAGAAAAATAAAGAAAGAATTATTGAGCATCTGTTAGCCCTTTTCTATCTCTAATTTGTTTTATGATCTTTTGCTGTAATTCATCAGGTAGTCTTTCGAATGTCTGATCAACTAAAGAAGAGCTTCCTCTTCCCCCTGTTGCAGATCTAAGATCATTACTTAACCCAAACATTTCTCCAACTGGCATTTTACCTTTTACAACTACTGTACCTGCATCTTGTTGCATGTCTAATAGTTGTCCTCTTTTGTTAGAGATTAATTTGGAAACTTCTCCCATAAATTCTTCAGGAGCCTCGAATTGAAGGGTTTGTACTGGTTCAAAGATCATTGGTTTTGCATGTGCCATTGCTTCTCTAATACCTTCTCTAATTGCTGGGTACATTTGTGCAGGACCTCTGTGAATAGCATCTTCATGTAATTTACAATCAACAAATTTCACTAAAACTCCTGTACATGGTTCTCTAGCAACTGGACCTGCATGCATAACATCTTCAAACATATCGTTAACCATTTCCATGATTTCTCCAATATGTACTTGACCACGTGTGGTTTCAAATAACATATTTCCTTCATGAATATTTTTAACTTGTGAAGCCATTTTAGAGTCCATTCCTAAATCAACCAATTTGTCTCTTAATTCAATGTCTTTTTTCTTTATTCTTCCAGATGGGATGTCGCCAGACTTAATTGCATCAGCTACAGCTTGTGGAACTGGTTCCACACTAAAGAATAAATGGTTGTGTTTATTAGGGGATTTACCCATAAATATTTCAGATGTTTTTGTAATGGTTTCTCTGTAAACAACAACAGGTGGTGAAGTCTTTACTTCTACATTTTTCTCTGTCTTAATTCTATTTTCAATTACTTCCAGGTGTAGTTCACCCATTCCACTCATTAAATGTTCGCCTGTTTCTTCATTAATTTCAATTTTAATTGTTGGATCTTCTTTTTGAACCATTCTTAAGACTTCAATTAATTTTGGAAGATCGCTTGGTCTTGCTGCTTCAATTGCTTTTGTAACAACAGGATCAAAAATGTGTTTAATTTCTTCAAAAGGTTCTGAAGGTTCTAATGTAATTGTTTCTCCAGGAGCTGCTTTTAATCCAGCTACACCAATAATGTTTCCTGCTGGAACCTCGTCGACAATTTCTCTTTTAGATCCATTGTAAATAAACACTTGTTGTACTCTTAAATTACACTTTGCTCTGTTTAAGTAAACAGGTGTCCCTTTTTTCATTGTTCCTGAGAATAATCTACCGGCAGAGATTTCTCCTGCTTGAGGATCAACAACAATTTTTGTAATTATAAAAAATAAAGGGCCATTTGGATCACATGATATTAATCCTTTTCCGTCTTCACTTTCCATATCTCCTCTCCAAAGCTTTGGAATTCTATATCTTTGAGCTTCATCTGGATTTGGTAGATGTGTAATAACAGAATTTAAGATAACTTCATGCAAAGGTGCTTTTTTTCCAAGTTCTTTGTAAGCTTCTTCGCCTGCTTCATAAGCATCAATAATATCTTTAAAAGAAATTCCTTTTGACTGCATGTAGTCAATAGAAAGTGCCCAATTGTGGAAAGCAGATCCAAAACAAACAGAACCGTCTTGAACATTAACTTGCCATTTGTTTCCAAGTTCTTCGCCTGCAATATCTTTGATTAATTTATTAACATGTGTAATCACTTTGACAAACTTTTCTTGCATTTGTTCTGGTGTTAATTGTAATTCTTTGATTAATCTATCAGATTTATTAATGAAAAGTATTGGTTTAACTCTTTCTTTTAATGCTTGTCTTAGAACTGTTTCTGTTTGTGGCATAACACCTTCAACAGCGTCTACTAAAACAATTGCACCATCAACTGCACGCATTGCTCTTGTAACGTCTCCACCAAAATCAACGTGACCAGGAGTATCAATTAAGTTAATTAAGTAATCTTTTTCTTTGAAAGTGTGAACCATAGATACACTTGCAGAATCAATTGTGATTCCTCTTTCTTGTTCGTCATCGTGAAAATCAAGAACACAAGCTTTTCCTGCGATTTCTTCACTCAACATTCCTGCTCCTGCTAATAAGTTATCTGAGAATGTTGTTTTACCATGATCAATATGAGCACAAATAGCAATATTTCTAATTTGTTCTTTGTTCTTCATACTTCTTGTAACCCTATCTACCATCTTTTCTCCCATTTTACTACCTCACTAATTCTTTTGTTTATCTTGTATGTTTTTCATGAACTAAATCATATTTATGTAGTTCTTCTTCTGTAAACCAAATTTTCATTTCTTCTTTAGCATCATCTAAGCTACCAGAAGCATGAACTAGGTTTTTGATTGCTATGCCTTTTTCGTCAGCATAACCATAAGAGTGATGTGAAAAATCTCCTCTAATTGTACCAGGTTGAGCAGCTTTTGGTTCTGTTGCACCAACCATTTTTCTTACAAGTTCAACAGCTTCAATACCTTCAATAGCTATTGCAACTACTGGACCTGAAACAATAAATTCTTCAAGACCTGCATAAAAAGGTTTGTCGACGTGAGCTTTGTAATGCTTTTTTGAAAACTCCTTATCAATCCAAACCATTTTCATAGCTATAAGTTTTAATCCAGCTGTTTCAAACCTATCAATTATTCTACCTGTAAGTCCTCTTTCGACTGCATCAGGTTTTAGTAAAACTAATGTTTGTTGAATCATTAACATCACCTATTTCTTTTTTATTTTTCTCCATGTTTCTGTCCATGAAGTTTTTCTTGGATTTCTCTTTAATTTTAAGAGACTTTTTTCGCATTTGCTTGAACAAAAATAAAATATTTTTCCATCTTTTTTAACAAAGATCTTTCCAGTTCCTTTAGGGAATTCGTTTGCACAAAAAGTACATTTAACCATTATAATCACCCTTGTCCTCTTCCTGCTTTTGTTAATGGTCTAGCTTCGATTTCTGTTTCCCTTAACATTAACACATCATCTTTTTGAACAGGACCTTTAACATTTCTTCTCAATACTTTGTTTTTATCACGACCATCTAAAACCCTGCATCTTACTTGAGTAGCTTCTCCTCTTGATCCAGTTCTGCCAATTACTTCTTCAACTTTTGCAGGAACTGCATAAGAAAAATTAACTTGACCTTTTGCAGAGGCTTCTTCTTTGCCAGGTTTTTTAACCATTTTCTTTATTGCTGCCATCTTATTACACCTTATTCTTTAGATAATCTTCCAATAAGGTTTTTTGCTTCTCCTTCTTGAACAATTGCAACAGCAGTTGTAGAAACTCCTAAACCAGCAGCAGCTCCAAGTTCTTCTCTATTTCCAACTGTAAAACATGGAACACCTTTTTCTTTTGATAATAAAGGAAGATGCATTGTAATTTCTGGTGGATTAACATCAGATGCAACTGCAACTAATTTTGCATTGCCTTTTTCAATTGCTTTTGTAACTTCATTTGTACCTTTTCTAATTTTTCCAGTAGCTTTTGCTACTTCAATAGCTTCGTATACTTTATCATTGTCTGCCATTTTATTTACCTCCAATATGCCTTTAATTAATAGTAAATGACTAATAGAACTTATGGCCTCATTCAAACCTTTCGATTCTCATTAGTCACAGGCTATAGTCTGTTTTTTCGGGGTTATTTATAAACTTTTAGGTGATAATAAGTAAAATTTTAAATAATTGAAGTGTTTAATAGATATGGGATGACCTCAATAACTAGAACAATAGATGATGTAGTTGAGTCAGCAGTAGGAGAAGTAGATTTACTTACAGAAATGATGGTTAGAACAGCTCAAGCAGCTGGATTAGGTGGAGTTCTTTTTGGTATTAATGAAGCATTAACTTATGGATTTGATAAAACTTCATCATTATTTGCTTTGGTAGGTGCTGCAGTAATAGCTGGAGCTCAAGCATATAGAACATGGTATGCAAATCTTCCTGCTATAACATATGCAGACTCAGAAAGAAAACCTGCTGTACGTTCTGGAAGATCAGCTTATGGAAATAGTCCAAGTCATGCAGATATGGTTTCAGCATATGGTGGAAAAAGTTATGCTAAACCTCAAGTTAGACAATATTCTCAAACAGCTGCTAAGCAAAGAGCAAGAACAAGGGCTGCAACAGGTTATTCTTATGGAGATTTAGTAGGTAGTAGGAGAGCTTCTGGTACTAAACCAGGAATAGTTACAGCAGTTGATGAGTATTTAGAAAGACCTGCTAATGTAGTTCCACTAAGGCAACCTATTAAGAGAGAAGTTAATAGATCTACTTTAGTTGCAGCAGTTGATAGATATAGAGAAACAGAAGATGCTGCTCGTGAAGAAGATTTACAGATACAACAAAGAATGGAAGATCAAAGACTTCAATATACAATGAGAGCTTTCAATAAATATGATGGATCAACAAGAGCTAATAGTACAATTGATGCGATGATGGCTTGTGCTGCTAAGGCTAGATCAAGACCAAAAATTATTGAAGCTGATGCAACTACAACAATAGAAACAAGAATAGATGTTCATGCATATTCTTTAGAAGATGCTACTGGAACATATCTTGCTGCAAGACCTCGACCAGTACGTCAACAACAACCTAGACCTGCAGCTTAATCAATTCTAAATTAAATAATAAAAGAAATAACTTATTTTGCAGCTAATTTAACATCTCCTTCATGTACTGTTTTTCTACCTGAGTGTTTTGCGATTTTAACAGATTGTGTTCCTATTCTTTCTGCGAAATCTTCCATTGCATCTGTTAGTGCATTTACTGCATCTGCTGAAACTCTTTTTGCACCTGCATTCATTAGAATTCTTGCTAAAGGTGCTTTTGGTATTATTGTTGATCTTTTTGTTCCCATGTTGTTGATTTAGTATGTAGAGATATATAAAGTTTACGCTATTAGAATAAATAATTTTAAGCGATTAATTTATATATGATTGTAATTTAATCAACTTTATCAAGATTATGAGGTGTACATAATGGCTGAAGAACAACCACAACCTGCTGCTCAAGTTCCTGCAGCAAGTAAAGAAGAACAAATAGGTTTTCACAAGGGAGCATTAGCTACATTAGCAAAAGAAAGAGAAGAAATGATTAAGATCTTAAATATTGTAGAGCAATTAATGCAAATGCATGTTAAAGGACTTAAGGATTTAGGTGTTGATTTAGAAGCACAAGCTAAGGAAATGGCTGCAAAGCAACCTGGTGATGAAAAAGCAACTGATAAATTAGATGAACTAATTAAATAATTAATAGGTGATTTTATTGGGAATTCGTATGCATGTCGACGGAAAGTGTAAAGAATGCAAAGCCCATACAGATATGTTCTGTGATCATTGTGGTATGTATATTTGTAAAGAACATATGCATGCTAGAAAAATTCCTAACACTTATAAGAAATTCTTTTTTTGTAAAGATTGTTATAAGAAAAACAAAAAACCTGTTAATCCTAAAATTTATAGACATCCAGCTGACTTTGATTTCTTACCTTAATCATTCCATTGGTACTTGTGACCATAATTGCCAATCATTGCTTGGTGAATAAGCTCCGAAAATAAAATAAGGAGATTGCATATTTCTGAAATAAGAATATTGAATATCATTCCAATTTCCACCACCTGGTACAGCACCACCTGCACCAGCATGAGAACCAGTAATATTTGTGCCTAAGTGTCTCCAAGAAGCTGTTAATTGTCTTCCTGCACCAAATCTTGATTCTTCTTCATGACCTTCTGAAACCATTGTTCCTTTGAAACCTTTCTTTTTTAGATATTCTAAGGCCCATTTAACTGGTAAGTCACCTTGACCAATTGGTAAGTGATGATGACCACCACCAAGAGCATCGACTGCATGCACATGACCAAGAATATCTTTTTTTAACATATCTTTAACTTGAGACTTAAACCATTTTTTAAAACGTCCTCTTCTTTTATCTCTTGTTTCTCCTGGTAAAGGTTGAAAATGTTTCCACCACATACCTAAATGTTGTGTATCAAATGTTGCTCTAATATGTCTTTTTGCATATTCTTGTGCTTTGCCTTTCTCCATTTTCTGATAATTAGGATTTGGAACCATAAGAAGGTGTCCTTTTTCATCTCTTCGCTCGTGAGGATCAGGTATCATTTGTTCTGTAAGCATTTGAACCATTCGTTCTCTTGCACCAGACACTAATTCAATTAATTCTTGAGGGTGTGTTCCATAACCCATCTCTGGCCAAAGGTTTTCTGGAGCAACAAAAACATCTTGTTGAACATTTTTATTATTTTGGGTTACATCCATTGCTAAGATTCCTGCTTCTGCATAACTTCTAGATGTTTTATCTTTTGCATAATCAACAACTGGCATGACATGTAATAGGGTTTCTTCATACTCGTCCGCTTGCGCGTCTGCTGCAGAAGAAGCTTCATGAATCTGTCTTAGACTTAAATTTGTTTCTCTAAGTTCATCTTTTAATATTTCAGATGGTTTTTTCTTTTCACCGTGGACAATCTGGCCTGCAGCACCATAAAATACAGTATCTTCTCTCATAATTTTCCAAAGTTCTTCTTCAGGTATATTTTTCTCAAGTTCCCCATAATATTCCAATGCTTTCAATAATCTATCTCTTTGTTTTACTTGTTTTTCATATCTACCTGCATAGAATAAAGAATGACCTCTTGATTGTAAAATTCTGGTTTCCATTTGTGTTCTAAAAAACATTTCTTCTGCTGTCCAGTTTCTTTTATCTGGTCTTGGATAAAGTTTATCCCAACGTTCTGCTTTATATTTAAACCAATCCCAATCTCTTCTAAATGTTTTAAACTTAGCTCTTTCATTATCCCATTTTGGTACTCTCAGTAGTAGATGGTCGACATTATTCTCATCTAATATATCTCCATCTGCAGATACATATCTCCAATCACCGTTTGCTATTTCTACTCTTTCATATTCTGGTTCGAAAACAATTTGAGATTTTCTAACTTCTGTAATTAATTTACCATTTCTTCTGTCTACCATATAAAGAACTTGTCTGCCTGGTTCTTCTTCAAAACTCATCATTTCCATCAGTCCTGGAGCAATTTCTCTATTCCAAGGAGCTTGAGACATATCTCTTTGTGCTTCTCCTGTATGTACAACAACTGCGCCTGCGCCTACATCTGCTGCAAATTCAATTGCTCTTTTAACTTCTTCAACACTTCTATGTCTAAATTCATCATTAAAACCTCTTTCTTGAGGATTAAATCCAGAAACATTTCCAACTTGAACAGGCGAATGGACTGAAGTAAAGTAAATATTATTTGCTCTTGCTAATTCTCTTAGTGCTTGTCTAGCTTCTACACCATAAGATTCTGCACCGCCTGGTTCTTGACCACCTGCAATAGTTGCAAGTTCCATATTACCTGCTCCTCTTCTTATTGCTTCTGTAGAAGTTTGTAATAAGCTACCAAATCTTTGACCTTCTGTAACGCTCTGGCCAAGATCTTTCACACCTATAATTGGTGCTTCTATGTTTGGAGCTCTAGGATTATCACCAAAACTACCTAAATAACCTGCTGGACTTGAGAAGTACTCTTTCATTTCTCCTTTATATCCTGATCCAAAGAATGCCATATTGTCCCCTCTTTTAGTATTTTAGGGATTAGTTCATATATAAACTTTACGCAGTAAAGTAAGAAGCGTTAGCTTCTGTATGTAATGGAAAATAGTAGTAAGGACCTAAACATTTATAAATCCCCTTCAAATCTTCTCTATAAATGCCTGTGGCAAAGAAAATCATACTTGATACAAACTTTTTGATGATACCAGCCAGTCTTGGTGTAGATATCTTTGAGAAGTTTGAGGAAATGTGTGATTTCCCCTATGAGCTTTTTGTCTTGGAAAAGTCCAAGCAAGAACTGGAGAGAATCCAGGAAAGGGGCCGTGGCAAGGATTCGAGGGAAGCTAAGCTTGCTTTGAGTTTAATTGACGCAAAGAAAATCAATGTGTTAATAGAAGACTCTGATGACTATGTTGATGATGTATTAGTAAGGTTAAATGATGATTACATTATTGCAACGCAAGATACAGAGTTGAAAAAAAGATTGACAGGAAGGAAAGTCTTCCTAAGACAAAAAAAATATTTGGTGTTTGAATAAAAATGTTTTATAAAACAAAAGTTAGGGATCATATAAGAGTCACTCCTGAATTATTCGATTTAGAATTAAAGAGTGCAGTTGTTAAACAAATCAAAGCTAAGTTTGAGGGTTTTATCTCAAAAGACCTAGGAATCGTTATTGATGTAGGTGGTATTGAAGAGATAAAAGATGGAATTATAATTCCGGGCGATGGAAGCCCTTATTATGAATGTGTTTTTGACTTATTCACATTTAAACCAGAGTTGCAAGAAGTTCTCTTAGGAAAAATGAAAGATATTGCAGACTTTGGAGGTTTCTTAAGTATTGGACCAACAGAAGGAATGGTTCATGTATCACAAACAATGGATGATTTTGTGAGTTTTTCTAAGGATAAGGTTTTACTTGGAAAAGAAAGTAAAAGAAGTTTAAAAGTTGGTGACGATTGTAAAGCAAGGGTTATTGCAGTAAGTTACAAAGATCCAACAAATCCAAAATTAGGACTTACAATGAGACAATCAGGTTTGGGTAAGCCTGAATGGTTTGACGAGGACAAAGCTAAAAGAGAAGGCAAAGTAAAGAAAGTCTCAAAAGCAGGTAAGTAAAATGGCAAAGAAAAAAGTTTGTAAATTATGCAAAAGTTTTGTTGAAGGAGCTAAATGTCCACTTTGTAAGGCAAGTTCTTTTACAAATAACTGGCAAGGGAAAATCACAATAACTGATGTTAAAAAATCTGAGATTGCAAAGAAGATTGGCATAGAAAAAGATGGCGAATATGCAATTAAGTGTAGGTGAAGATGATGGAAATCGAAGTAACAAAACAAAATGACGCACCTTTATTATCAAGGAAAAGAGTAACTGCATTTGTTAATTTTGCAGCTACAACACCTTCAAGACTAGAATTAAAGTTTGCATTAGGTACTCAATTAAAAGTTAATCCTGATTTAGTTATAATTAAACACATTTATCAAAGATTTGGAGCAAGAAGAGCTAAATTAATTGCTCATGTCTATGATAAAAAAGACTTGCTTGAGAAATTAGAGAGCGAAGGTTTAATTGCAAAGCATTTTAAGAAAGTGATTGAGAAGAAGGAAGAACAAGAAGCTCCAGCACCAGAAAAGAAGGAAGAAAGTGCTGATGATAAAAAAGAAGCTCCAGCCGAAGAAAAGAAAGAAGACGCTGGTGAAGAGAAAGCAGAAGCACCTGCAGAAAAGAGTGAATAAAAATGGCAGCAGACAAAGGAAAAAAAGATACTAAAAGAAAACCATCACAATTATACAAATCCTATGAGAATGGCAAATCTAAAAATAAATTCTGTCCAAAGTGTGGTAAAGGTGTATTCATGGCACAACACAAAAACAGAATGACTTGCGGTAAATGCCATTATATGGAGAAATTGTAAAATTATTTTTTTTATTTATACTTATTCTTTACTTTCTGTAGAAAAGTTAGATATTTACTCGGAATTATTCTTTACCAGATTGAAATGCTAGAAGATCTTCCATTGTTAATGTAACGCCTTTGCCTTTTTTGAGTTTCTCGTTTACTTGTTTCTTTTTTTCTTGAAGAGTTTTTTGTTGTTTTTCTTCGTGTTTTTTTCTTTGTTTTTTCTTTTCGTCACTTAGTTTTCCATGTAATTTATTCATATCAGGCAAGATTTCTTTTAGTTTATTATTTATTTTAGTAAAAGCTTTCTTTTGTTCTAAGAATTTTTCATAAGCTGTTTTTTCTTTTTCTTTTAATTCGTCAATTTCTTTAGAAAATCCTAATAGTTTTTCATGTCTTTCTTGAGAGTTTTTAGCATTCTCTTGAACACTTCTATGAATTTGGTCTGCTTCTTTTTTTAATTTCTTTATTTCTTTTGAAAATTCTTTAATTTTTTTATGAACAACTGTAATTTCAGAAAGATCTTCGTATTTCTTCTTTAATTCCTTGATTTTTTTCATAACTCCTTGTTCTTTTTTAAAAGACATTGCTTCTATTTCAATTGAAAGCTCTAAATGGTCAATAGTTTTCTTTAATTTTACAGGATCGTCTTTAATCTGGAGTTTTTTAGTTACTTGGTCTTTTTCTTTAGTAAATTCTCTTACTACTTTAATTTTCTTTTGAATTTGTTTATTGATAACTTCTCTTTTACCTTTATGTTCTCTTACAGCTCTAGTAAACTTATCTCTTTCTTTTTTTAGAGACTTTAGATTAGATAATAATTCTTTTATCTTCTTAGAATGAGTTTCTTTTTCTTGATAGAATTTTTCCTTTTCTAAATTAATGTCATTGAGTTGTTGTTTTAACCCAGAAACATCCTTCTTTTTATCAGAAATGTCTTTCAATAAATTATCTTTTTCTTTTTTATCCATTAGATCTCACTTGGCGTTGTCAACTTCTATTAAAAATAAAATAAAAAAAGGCTAAAAAGCCTTTATCCGAAAAGAGCTCCAAGGCCAGCTGCTGCTTCCTCTTTTTTCTCTTCTTCTTTAGCTTCGTCTTTTTTAGCTTCAGCTGGTGCTGCGTCTCCTTCTGCTGGAGCAGCTGCTGGTGCGGCTGCGACAGGAGCTGCTGCTGCTTTCTCGACTGCTTCGTCAATATTGACACCATCGAGAGCTGCGACTAAAGCTTTGATTCTTGCATCATCAGCTTTAACTCCGGCTGCTTCTAAAACTTTTTTAACATTAGCTTCATCAACTTTTCCACCTGCTTTGTGGATTAACATTGCGGCATAAACGTATTCCATTTTTAATTCCTCCTTGTTATAATAATTAATCAACCTCTTGATTATGATTCATCAGCTGGTTTATCTTCTGCTTTTGCAGGAGCTTCTTCAGCTTTAGGTTCTTCTTTAGCTGGTTCTTCTGGTGCAGCTTCTTCTTTAGCTTCAGGTTTAGCCTCATCAGCTTTCTCTTCAGCTTTTGCTTCCTCTGCTGGTGCAGGTTCAGCTGGTTTTTCTTCTGCTTTAGGTGCCTCATCAGCTCCTTCTGCTTCAGGTCCTTCTTTAGTTTCTGTAGTTTCTGCTGGTTTTTCTTCAGAAGTCTCTGCGACTTCTTCGTTTCCCACAGAAGCTTTATCAGCTTCTTGCTTTCCCTCGGAAAGTTCGGAAACTTCTTTTGTTTCTGTTTCTTTTGCTTCTTCAGCTGGTTTTTCTTCAGCTTTTGGTTCTTCTTTAACTTCTTCTTTTACAGAAGCTTGCGCTTCTTCGTTGACTTTGTCAACTACTGGTGCATCACTAATATTTGCTTCTGCTTTTAGAGCTAACATTTCTCTTTCAGCTTTTGCAAGTAATTCTTCTGCAACAGCATCTGCCATAATATTTCCTTCCATTGCAACTGCTTTGGAATCTTTGAAACATTTTTGTAATAGTAATTCTGTTGTATCTGGTGTTGGTATTGCTGCTTCAACTGCTAAGTTGAAAGCCCAAGTTGCTGCTGTTGTTATGTTATTCATGTATTCATCTTCATCAATTGCTAAGATTTTACTATCATAAACATTACCTTCTTCAAATACTGCAACCATGTTTAAACCAATTTCCATTGGTTCAATACCAAGTCTTGTTAATATTGCTGCTAATTGTTCTGTAATTTCATCTCCTTCTTTAGCTACAACACTATCTGCTTTGATTGCAATCTTTCCACCATCAACACCTGCTTTAATTCCTACAGCACCTAGTTCTCCAATAATTGGTCCTGGTGAAAAACCTGTTGGACCTGCTTTAACTACAATTTCATTTGGAGCTATTTGGCCTGCTTTTGCAGGAGCAGATGATTTATTCTTAGATAAAAACTTGTATAATGCAAAAGGATTTTCTTTTGTGAATATTAATGCTGGCATACCTTTAAGTTCAGGTAGAAGATTTTCAATACCTTTCTTTTTCTCTTTACAATTATTTATTGCAATATTAATTAATCTTCTTTTGCTCATTTTAAGGACAACGCCTTTTTTTCTTAATTGAGCTCTCATTTGCTGAACTGTTTTAGTTGGTAAAGAAGTCATATTAACAGAACCAATAATAGGATATTCAACTATTAAGTCTTCAAATTCCTTAATTACTCCTAACTTTTGTTTCATTCCAGCTCTTTTTACCATCTTTATAACACCCTAACTGGTTTTGACATTGTAAATTTAATATAAGTAGTTTTTATATTATTTTCATGTGTTGGTAAGTGATGTACTAATTGTTTGTAAACATGTGATATGTTTTCAATAATATCTTTATCTTCCATGTCTTCATTTGCAATTGAAAGTTGTAATTGTAATTGAGTTTTTGCACTTACTTTTATTGTTCTTTGTAATTTATCGTATAATGGTTGTAAGTTTGCTTTAGGTGGAACTACACAACCTGCTTTTGGATTTGGCATCTTTCCTCTTGGACCTAATGTTCTACCAAATGCAGTTGCTACTTTTGCCATGATGTTTGCCTGGGCTATGAAGAAGTCGTAACCTACTGCTAATGCTTTAGCTTTTTTCTTGTCTGTATATTTATTAAAGTCATCTGCTGAGATTATTAAATCACATACTTTCTCTGCTTCATCTTTTAATTCTGGACCTACGAAAGCACAAATTCTTCGTTTTTTAGGTGATTTTGCTAATGTTGTAAAGAACTCTACTTGATGATCAGGTTTTTTCAAATCTAAGTTTTGTAATCCTAGAATTAATTCCACAGTTTGTGGGAAATTACGCTTTTTAGAGTCCTTTCTTATTGTTTCTAATGCTTTTTGAATATCTTCTGTTTTCATGTTTAGGCCCTCCTATTGCCGTTCTGGTAATAGTTGTACGGGAATAGACTGATGAATTGAGAGGTGGTTTATAAAGGTTACGGTAGAATAAGATCTAATTATACAACTTTCTCTGATATTGTTCAGCTTTTTCTGGTGTTAGATCTCCCATTAATGTGTGCAATATGACTTGGTTCATTATCATTGCTCTACCGTCGAGGATTGGTTTTGGGTGATCAAGTACACCTCGACGATTTGGTTCTGTTCTGACTACATCTACCATGTTTGCAATAACTGTGTCTTGGAAGTCTTCAACTTTTCGTTCTTCATCTTTGAAAACAAGATGCCAGAAACCATCTTTCTTTTCAATGTGAGCATAATTGTCTTTAACTCCAAAATATCTTTCATGCTTCGCAAGTTCTGGTGATTTAGAAAGATCAATAATGCAAGGAACACTTTTCCATCCACCATATGTTAATGTAAATTTGTGATAAGCACCAACTGCATTATCATCACCTGTTGGCTCAGTAGTTTTTCTTTCAAGATTTTCAATACCCATGTTTGGACCAAAATATGCTTGAAGTATTCCTATTGTATGGGATAAGATTGAGTATTGGAGTGTTCTTGGAGAAGGTAATTCCCCTCCTTTATGTTTCATATGCATTGCTACAGTAAATTGATTATCATCTAAATCTCCAACTTTTCCTTTATATGGGTCAACTAATGCAGCAAGTGAAGCATTGTATGTAAGAACTATGTCTTGTTTTTCAGCTCTTTCTACAAGTTCAATTGCTCTGTCAAGATCTCTTTCTATATGCTCTGGAGAACTTTCTGCTAAAGGTTTTTCAAGAAGAACATGGGTTTTACGATCAGAAGTATCATTATGATCAAGAACAAGTTCAAGATAATCTAAATGTGTTCTATTAGGTGTACATATTGCAACAATATCTGGTCTTTTTTCTGTTAACATTGCATCTATTGAATCTTCTGGAGAACCATTATGAGTATAATAAGGTGTTGCATCAATTCCGTGTTCTCTAAAAGCAGTATTTGCATATCTAGCAGATTCTTCTGTTCTACACGAGAATGCAACTAAATCTACTCTACTTAATTTATGGAATTTCTGAACAATATATAGACCTAAGCCTGAATTAGTTTTATTTGCTCCAATTACTGCTGCTCTAAGTTCTTCAACACCCATTAACTAACCCCAAAAAGAGAGAAATGAAGTAGTATTTATAATATTTACTGCATATAAACATTTCTAACAACATTCATTAAAGGTTCTGTTTTGCAGAATTCTGGGATGTTTACTTGTGGTTTTTCTCCTCTGTTCATGGCTAATTGTAAAGGTATTGTTATTCTTGTTCTTATATCGCATGGCATAAGCATACTGCCATCATGTTCAAAATAATCTGATGGAAGTTTATGAAAATCTTCACCTAAATATCCTTTAAAAAAAGCAGGACCAGGATTATAACCTACTTCTTGTGTTAATTCAGCAATTCTTTGGTTTCTTCTAATTATATTTCTACGGGCTTCTCCATCATGTCCATAAACCATATCCCATCGTTCTGGTGTAAAATAAAAATTAGATAACAATCCTGTTGTAACTGATAAATCCCAAATAACATGACTTAACCATTTTTCTTTTGAAACATCTTTTCTTCTCGTAATAGTTCCAAGGTCTCCTGTTAGATCATGGAAAACAATTTCATACACAGAAAATGTTTGTAATTTATTTGGTAATTTCATTCCTCGTCTAGCTTCACTAACTGGTACAAGAGAAAGATTATCTAAATTAGGAGACCCATGAATATAACCTTTATCATGAAATTGTCTTAGTGCTGCTCCATAAGCTCTAAAGAAATCAGCTAAAAATAATCTTTTATTTGATTTATCTAATTCAGAAGTTACATTGAGAACACTTTCAAAACAACGACAATTATCAGGTGTGTAAATTCCATAAACCATAAATCCAACTTCTTGTCTTCTATTAATAGCTGCCAAATCACCATATGCTCCAGCTTGTATAGCAAACCCACTTAGTGTGCCTGGAGTTGCAGCCATTATAGAATCATATACATTAAATCCTAAATCAGGAAAATTTCCATAACCCATTGGACAAACAACAGGTAAACCTACTTCCATCATTTCTTTTGCTGCTCTAAATTCAAGTTTTGCATTTTCTAAGAGCATTGCACCACAAGGAATATCAGGATTTGGAATAAGAATTAGTGTTCCTTTATCATCGAAATGCCAAATTACTTCAGGATGACCTCTTCCTGTGTAAATAGTCATTTGTGGATTATGAATAACACGGCTTTCTTCTGTTGGTCTAAAGAAATGTCCTTTTACTTGTATGGCTTGTAAATCAAAGCCTTTGAAAATAGTAGAAGGTTCAGGTAATTGTATTAAAGAAGATCTTTGCCCACAAATAATATCTGGTCTTTCTCTTGAACTAGCGACTGCTGCTATTTTTCTTTCTAAATTTTCTGAAAGACCAAGATCAAGATCATAAGTAATATCAACTCTTAGAGATCTATCTAATTGATAATCAAATTCTTCTGCTGCGTTTGGATCTATTATTAAACTCAATTTTTGCACCCATAAAACCACCTCTTTATACTAGAGAAATCAAATACAGTATATAAACCTAACTAAGAGTTTATTCAACATTTAATGCTTTCATGATTTTGTTGAGTTTTTCGTTGATTTGGTCAAGGTCTCTGCTAGAATTATTAGATCTGCCAGATGATCTGCCATTGCCTTCTTTTGAATAACAATCTCTGCAATAGACTGGCTTGTCTGTTTTAGGTTTGAATGGGATTTCGCATTCTTCTTTACAAGAAGCACAAATAACTTTGGTCATTTCAATGTCATTACTATCTCTTCTACTGCCTCTGCCACCATAACTTCGTCCAGAATCTCTGCCTCTGCTAGATCTTCCACCATAAGAACTTCTGCCAGAGTCTCTTCTGCCATAATTACTTCTGCTAGAGTCTCTACTATAACTAGAATCTCTTCTATTGCCGCTTCTACCGCCTCTTCTTGAGTCTCTTCCACGGCCAGAACTTCTGCCTCTTGAACCTTCAAATCTTCCCATAATTCATGTGAAATTAGTGGTAGTATATAAGACTATGCTTATTTACCCAAAACCTTAATAACAATTGATAATTAACTAAAGAAATGAACATATTACTAGTATATTTACCGTTTTGTACTCCTGCGAGTCCTCCTTATTCATTGACTTATTTAGCTTCATTTCTAAAGGCTAATTCAAAGCATAATATTGATGTATTAGATTTGAATTTAGAATTTCATAAAAAGAAATTTCCAGAGTATCATAAATACTACCAAGAAGGTAAATTTGATGATTATGAAAAAACAACAACAGAATTTAACAAAATAACTTCAAAATTATATCTGAAAAATAATAGAGCAGTTGTAAATGGTGAAAAACCAGAATTGTTTGAAGAAATGTTAAAGAAAATTCAAGAAAAGAAACCTGATTTGGTTTTATTTAGTTTAGTTTATTCAAGTCAAGCATTTTATGCATATGCTTTATTGAAAGAATTAAAGAATGTTGTAATTGGTGGGCCTGCTGTTAATGATAAATTAAAATCTCTGGCCAAGTGTTTGAATAATGAAGTTGAATTATTGAAATATATTGGTGAAGAAGTGAAACATGATGAATTAAACTGTGAAATTGTTCCTGATTTTTCTATTTACAATCTAAAAGAGTATTTTTGTCCAGAACCAGTTATTCCAATTAAAACATCATCAACTTGTTATTATAAAGGATGTACTTTTTGTACACATTTTACAAATCAACCTTATTGTGAATATAATTTAGAATTAATAAAACAAACAATTAAGAAATCAAAACAAAAACATTTCTTTTTAATTGATGACATGATACATGAGAAAAGATTATTAGAAATAGCTAATGTTTTAAAACCATTAAAAGTTAATTACACTTGTCAATTAAAACCAAAAGATATTAACAAAGAAACATTAGTTAAATTAAAAGAATCTGGTTTATCAATGGTTATTTGGGGTGTTGAGTCTGGAAATAATAGAGTTTTGAAATTAATGAACAAAGGAACAAACAAAGAAGAAGTTGAAAAAGTATTAAAACATTCACATGAAGTAGGAATAAAGAATGTAGTCTACATAATGTTTGGTTTTCCAGGGGAAACTAGAGAAGAATTCTTAGAAACTATTCAATTCTTAAAAGATAATGATGAATATATTGATTTAGTCTCTGTTTCAATATTTGGTTTGCAAAAAGATTCTCAAGTATACAAAAACCCAAAGAAATTCAAAATAACTAAGATTATTGAAGAACAAAGAACTGTATTGGAGCCTAGATTAACTTATGAAGTTTCTTCAGGATTGACTAATAAAGAAGCTATTAAATTAAGAAATAATTATAAGAAAACAATAGAAAAAATAAATAAATACCCTCGGAAGATGAATTTCTTCAGAGAGCATATGTTATGTTCAATCTAGAAACATTCTTTTCAATGGTATTGCTGCGAATACAAACACTAAGATTAACCAATAATACCAAGCAATGCTGTATACAAAGTTTGCAAATGCTGGCCAAACTGTCATTAAAAACAATGTTGAACATAGTGTTGACATTTTAACAAGTGAAATATCATACCATTTCATCTTTTTTATCATACTTTCCATCCAATTTATTAATCCCATTTAATTCACCTCGATTTTTATTATCCCCAAGACCATCTTGGTTTTTCGCCTTTTTTGTAAGCAATTAATAAGAAAATTGCTATTAATGCAATCAAAGAAGTAAAGAACATTATACTATTTGTTTCTGCGTATCTCATTGCTATTGTTATTACAGCTAAAATAAAAAGCAAAGTTATTAACCATCCTTCTTTTGTGCATGGAGTCCATCCCCATCCATATTTCTTAGCTTTGAACCATAATTTAGCCATGATTTAATTTCTTGGTAAGGAAGTATTTAAATTTTTGTGTAATAAAATACGCCTTTTTCATATATAATATGTGTTATTATGCCATAATATTTATAAATCACTCATTCATTCACTAATTCTTATGCAAGTAGGGAATTATGATTTCAAGGAAGTTGAAGAAGGCACTTTAGAGTTCTGGGATAAGAACAGTATATACCAGAAAGCTAAAGATAAATGTAAAGATGGCCAAGACTACTATTTCTTAGATGGACCACCTTATACTTCTGGGAAGGTTCATATAGGTACTGCTTGGAACAAATCACTAAAAGATATGGTTCTTAGATATAAAAGAATGGCTGGTTTCAATGTTTGGGATAGAGCTGGCTATGATATGCATGGATTACCTACAGCGCATGCAGTTGAAAAGAAACTAGGAATTAATGGAAAAGAAGGAATCAAGAAGTTTGGTGTTGCTAAGTTTATTGAAGAATGTAAAAAACTATCTATAGAAAATATGCATGTAATGAATAAGGATTTTACTAGATTAGGTGTATGGATGGGCTTTGAAAATGCTTACCAACCTATTTCAAAAGAATTTATTGAAGGAGAATGGTGGTTAATTAAAAAAGCACATGAAAATAAAAGATTGTATGAAGGAGAAAGAGCAATGACTTGGTGTGCTTCGTGTGCAACAGCATTAGCAAAGCATGAATTAGAATACCAAGATATTACTGATGATTCTATTTATTTAAGATTTAAATTAAGAGGAACTGAAAATGATTATTTAATCATTTGGACAACAACTCCATGGACAATTCCTTTTAATCTAGCAGTTGTTGTACATCCTGATTTTGAATATGTTAAATGTAAAGTTGGTGATGAACATTGGATTGTTGCAAAAGACCTTGCAGAAGAAGTTATTAAATTAAAAGCAGGAAAAGATTATGAAATTGTTGAAGAATTCAAAGGAAAGAAATTAGAAGGCAAAGAATATATTCCTTCTTTTGAAAATTCATTTCCTCAAATTAAAGAAGCAAGAAAAACACAAGATAAGATTTATACAGTTTTATTATCAGATGAATATGTACATTTAGATGATGGTACTGGTTTAGTGCATTTTGCACCTGGTTGCGGGGATTCTGATTATGAATTATGTGTAAGAAAAGGTATTAAACCATTTAATCTTATTGATGAAAATGGCACATATCCAAAGGATGATTCAAAGTTCTCTGGTTTAGTTGCTAAGAAAGATGATAAGAAATTTGTTGAACTAATGGATGAGAATGGCACTTTAATTGCACAAAGTAAAACTAATCATAGTTATGCACATTGTTGGAGATGTCATGAAGCTGTTGTCTATAAAACTACAAAACAATGGTTCTTTAAAGTAGATGATATGAAAGAAAAGTTAATTGAAGAGAATAATAAAATTAAATGGGTACCTCAAGCTGCTTATAATGCTTTTAATTCATGGTTAGAAAACTTAAGAGACAATTCTATTACAAAACAAAGATTCTGGGGAACACCAGTACCAGTATGGAGATGTGAAGAGTGTGATAATTATATTGTCGTCGGTGATGTTGCTGAATTAGAAAAGTTATCAGGACAAAAAGTAGAGAAATTACATAAACCTTGGATTGATGAAGTAACAATCAAATGTGATTGTGGTGGTGTTAAAAAAAGAATTCCAGATATTTTAGATGTTTGGGTAGATGCTGGTTGTACTTCATGGATTTGTTTGGATTATCCACATAAAGAAGAGAATTTTAAGAATTTGTTTCCACCTGATTTTATTTTAGAAGGAAAAGATCAAATTAGAGGTTGGTTTAATTTATTACATGTTGCTTCTATGGTAAGCATGGAAAAACCTTCTTTTAGAAATGTTTACATGCATGGTTTTGTACAAGATTCACAGGGACGTAAGATGAGTAAATCTCTTGGTAATTATATTTTACCTCAAGAAGTTGTTGATAAATACGGAGCAGACACATTAAGATATTATATGATTGGTGGAGCTAATCCTGGAATTGATATTAATTATAATTTTGATGACTGTAAATTAAAATATAAGAATTTAGGTGTGTATTGGAATCTGCACAAGTTTATAATTGATTTAGCTAAGAATAATGGTTTGAAATTCACTGGAATTGATAAGAATTGTTTAGAACAAGAAGAAGAGTATATGATTTCAAAATTACATTCTGGTATTAAAGAAATAACAGAATTAATGGATAGTTATAAGATAAATGAAGTTCCTTTGAAAGTTGAAGAAATATTTATGGAATTATCAAGAACATATATTCAATTGGTTCGTGAGAAAGCAGCTCTTGGGTTGGAAGAACAAAAACAAGTTGTATTTAATGTTATATTTGAAACATTTTTAGAGAATTTGAAAATGTTTGCAATTGTTTCTCCATTTATAGCTGAGAGAATGTATCAAGATTTGAAAGAGTACTTTGATCTTGAGGTTGAGAGTATTCATTTGTTTGATTGGCCTAAATTTGATGCAAAGTTTATTGATAACTCTTTAGAAAAAGAGTTTTCTATTGCAAAAGATACAATTCAAAGTATTTTAGCTGCTCGTGAAAGAGCACAACTAGGAGTAAGATGGCCTGTTGGTAAAATTAGGATTGTAGTTACTGATAATGATACTATTGAATCTATTACTAAGTTAGATGAAACTATTAAAAAACAAACAAATGTCAAACATATTGAATTAGTTGATAAGTGTACTGAAGTTAAGATAAAAATGAAACCAAACCATAGAACAATTGGTCAAGAATATGGTGAATTAGTTCCTAAAATAATTACTAGATTAATACAAGTTGCTGACGAGAAAATCTTGGCAGATGTTGAAAAAGGTGCACATACTGTTGTTTTAGATGGACATAAAGTAAGTTTGAAAAAAGAGCACTTTATTATTGAGAAAGAACTGCCTGAGAACTTAGTTGAAGCAGAATATAGACATGGACAATTGTTTTTAGATAAAACAAGAACTCCTGACTTAGATGCAGAAGGTTATTCCAGAGAAGTCATGCGAAGAGTTCAAGCATTTAGGAAAAAGTTAGGATTGGAGAAAAAAGATAATATTAAATTGCATTTGCAGAGTACTCAATCATATGTTGATATGTTAATCAAATGGCAAGATGATATTAAAGACAAATGTGGGGCTGTTGAGATCTTTGTTGGTGTTGAAGCAGACACATTACAAGATTGTTCTAAAGAGAAGATTAAAAAGATGGAAGTTTTGATAAGTTGTGAGAAGGTTTAGGAATTACTTATTATTTCTTAGCATCCAGTGGACAGAATTTTAGTTTTTTTATATGTAAATAATGTATTGGACAAGGTGTTGGCGAGTGGTTGATATGGCTTGTATTAGCTATATTTTGTTGTTATAGCTTGTATTATTGTTTACACTGGACAGGTTGGTGTGAAGTATATAAACAAGTTTGATCATAATAAATATAGCAGCTTCAAAATTCTGGATGATGTTTCAAAGGACCTGCGTTCCCGGAGGGAGCAACCCCTCGCAACGGTCGCGATGTGTTCTTTGAGTGAATTTTGAGCTCAATGCTGCTACATATAATTGAGGTGATAATTATGGCAACAATCTCCCGCGATACTCCTTTGATGGAACTCACATTAAGAAGATATGAAAAACCAGATTCCTTGGATAAAAGAGAATTAGTAAGAAAGTTCTGCTTAAGCATGGGTCTTTTACAGCCAGGTGATAGTAGAGATGTAATTGTTGATGTACTCTATGTTATTTTAGAAGCAAAAAAAGACAGAAAGAACTTAAGTTCTGATGAAATAAGATCAATGGTAATTGAAACAAGGAATAATTATGAATTACCTTTGACTGGAGTGGCTTCTTCAAATGTAAGAAGACAAATTAAAAGACTTCGAGATATTTTTCTTGTTGAGAAAATTAAGAATAATTATAGAATTGTTGAATTCAGTGATTTACAAGATGTTTATAGGGAGAAGATTGAACAATATGTTTTACCACCAATAATGAGCAGAGTAACTGACTATTTTAGGAAAATTGATTTGGATTTTTAGGAAAGAATTAATAAATAGTTATGAATTATTACCTTTATGGAAATATATCAACCAAGAGAAGACTCTTATCTATTGCAAAAGCATTTGAAAGACTATTGCAAAGGTAATGTATTGGAAATAGGTACTGGTTCTGGAATACTTGCTTTAGAAGCTGCTAAATATGCTAATGTATTAGCTGTTGATATTAATCCAGAAGCTGTTAAGTTTGTTCAAAAGAATGTTAAACAACAAAATTTGAAGAATGTAAAAGTTATTGAAAGTGATTTGTTCTCAAAAGTTACTGGGAAGTTTGATTTAGTTATTTTTAATCCGCCTTATTTACCAGATCCTGAGAAAGATTATGCTCGAGATATTGCATTAGATGGAGGTAAAAAAGGTTATGAACTTATTGAGAGGTTTTTGGATAATGTTAATTCTTATTTAGTTGAAAATGGTAAAATATTGTTATTATTTAGTTCATTATCTAAGAAAAAGAAAGTTTGTGAGATTTTAGATAGAAATTTATTTGAGTTTAAGGAAATTGATAAGTTGAAAGTTGGTTTTGAAGAATTGTATGTTTATATTATTGAAAAACAAAAGTTTTTGAAAACTTTAGAAGGAAAAGGATTAACAAATGTTCAATATTTTACAAAAGGTAATAGAGGATTATTGTTTTTAGCTAATTATAAAGGTAAAAAAGTTGTTGTCAAATCTAAAAATCCTATGAGTGAAGCAATATCAAGAGTAAAGATTGAGAAAAACTGGCTAAAGAAACTAAATAAAGAAAAAATAGGTCCAAAATTGTGTTTTGGTTGCGATGATTACTTTGTAATGGAATTTGTTGACGGGAAATTGATACATGATTTATTTGAGAAAGGAAATAAAAAAGAAATAAAAGATGTAATGAGACAATTATTGCGATTGATGAAGAAAATGGATGAATTAAACATAAACAAAGAAGAGATGCATAAACCAATGAAACATATTATAATCGACGACAAGAACAAAATTCATTTGATTGACTTTGAAAGATCTAATTATTCTGAAAGACCAAAGAATGTAACTCAAGTTCTGCAATTCTTCTCTTCAGGTAAGTTTATCGAGAGAAGTGGATTGGATATTGACAAGAAGAAAGTTATGTCTTTAGCTAAAGAATATAAGAAAAATAAAAAAATAGATAGGGTTTTGAGTTATTTCAATTAAATTATTATATTCTCAATCTCATCTAATTTCTTAATATTTAATTGATAAGCATTTCCATGTTTTGTTTTTCCATAAGATATAACTAACCCATCTTTTATAAGATCTTTAAGAACATCTTCTACAAATCCATGTAAATGAGGGGGGATACTTGATCGTAATCTTTCATATAACAAATGGCCTTGACTAAATGCTTGTTTAGAATATAATCTTTTAAGAATGTTTTTCTTAATTTTTACATAATCAGAATTAGTTAACTTTTTCCCCATAAAAAATTCAATAAAGTAATTATTTAAAAGCTTATTTATTTTAGTTCTTATATATAGCTTATATTGGCTATAAATAGAAAGATTTATATATGAAATGTGTCTTATTATGTATACAATGGAAGGAAAAACAGTATTTTTGGAAATATTTGGAGATACTCCTATTTTGAGAGTTTTAGATTTTCTTGTAGTTAATGAAGACTTTGATTACAGTATGACAGACATAGCTAGTTTATCTGGAGTTGGTTATTCTACATTAAAATTATTTTGGCAAAGATTAGAAGATGAAGGAATTGTAATTAATACAAGAATTGTTGGAAAAGCCAAGATGTATAAACTTGCATTAACAAACCCAGTAATTAAAAAATTCAGAGATTTCTATTGGGAAACAACCAAACACCATGTACACAACAAAATAAAGAAAAAGATTGTTGTTAAACATAGATAACAATGAAAGATAAATTTTTAAGAGCAAAAGGAGAATTTGATTATGACTTTAAACAAGATATATTATTCTTTAAAACATTAGAAAGAGATTATATTAAATCAATAGAATTGGAGAACATAGTTCTTGATATAGATAAAGAAGGTTATATTGTTGGTATTCAAATATTCGAAGCATCTAAATTTTTAGAATTAAGTAAGAATAAACTTTTAAAAATTCCAAAATGGGAATTTAATGTAAGTGTTAATGATGGAAAATTAGAGATTAGATTGATGTTCCAAGTAGAGATTAGAAATAAAATTATAGAAAAGAATCCAATCATAATGCAACAGATCTCTGAGCCATTGCCAAATTCTAGATTGGTTTGTGAGGTTTGATTACTCTTTCTCGTAAACTTCAAACTTATATCGTTTTGTATTCATGAATCCACCAACTAAACAAACAACTAATCCAATAGTTGCGCTTAATACTGCTGCTAATACAATCAAGTTTACATTCTCAACAACATTGGCATAGATTGAAAGTGGTAATCCAATTACTAAGGACAATGCTACTGCTAAGAATGCAGCATTTTTCTCTAATCTATCCCAATACAAACTAAATATTGTTGGAAATAAGGCAGCAGATGCTAGTGCACCGTAAATTAAGAACACCCAAAGTAGTTTTGGTTGTAATAATGCAATTACTGTACCAATTACAGCCATGGCTATCATTAAAGTTCTTGAAACTTTTAATAATATTCTACTACTTGCATTTGGATTTATGTATTTTTTATACAAATCAATTGTTCCCAAAGAACTAATTGCACAATAAGCAGAGTCTAGTGTCGAGGACAAACCTGCAAAAGCCATAAATACAAATAACAATAATGCTGCTTTTGGTAAAAAGTGTCCAATAACTAATGGACCAACCATTTGTGGATCTGCTACTTCTATACTTACAGCTGGATTTGCTGCAACAAACCCTAATAAACACAATGCAATTGGAACTAATCCAAATATTAATCCGCCGATTACAAAAGTTTTTACAAGATATTTTTGTTTAACTGCAAAACCTCGTTGGAAAAACATCTGATCACCTATTGGTCCTGAAATTAAACCAAAAGTCATTGCGATTCCAAAAGAGAAAGCTATCCATGGATTAAAAATATTTGAATATTCTCCTGTAACTCCACCAAGACCACCAAGTACTGTTGAGAATCCACCTGATTTTATTAAAACCCATGGAATTAAAACAACACAAACTAATAAAATTAATGACATTTGTAAAACATCTGTTAAAATTGATGCTTCTAAACCACTAATTAATGAATAGATTAATGCAACTAATGCTAATGCTAAAACTGCGATATGAAAATCCATGCCAGTTAAAATATGTAATAAAGTTCCGCCTGCTAATGCATTAATTATAATTGCGCCTAATTGATAACCAAAAAATATTACTAAAAATGCTAAATGTGTTTTTTTATCTCCATTATATCTTTTCAGAATAAACTCTGGCAAAGTAAATCCATTTGGAAATAAACTTCTTAATCTGATTGCTAATGGTGCAAACACAAAAAAACATAATATATTTGGTACAATAAACCAAAATGCACCTGCAATTCCTTTTGTATATGCTTGTAAAGAAGCTATAAATATTGCTGGAGCCCAAATCCAACTAACTGCTATGCTAAAAGCACCTCTAAACCAAGAAACATTTCTATCTGATACTAAAAACAAATCAATTGTGTTAAATTTTCTTTTTGTTAAAACATAAACTAAACTAATCATAACAATTGCAAAGATTGCTAATGTGATGAATCCTTCTTGTTGTGTTATTAAGTTCATTGTTGCACCCCTTATAGCTATCGCTAGATCTAGATAACCTAGTTAGATAGTGTTTTTACCTCTTGTTACTACTAAAGAGATAACAACTATATAAACCTAAGCGGTGGTGTCTACCACCACAACCTATAAATACTAGTACTATTACTTGAATAATATGTATGAAGAAATACTTAGAGAAAGTGGATTAAGTCCTAATGAAGGTAAAGTATATGAGGCTTTATTACATACTGGAGAAGCTTCTGTGCAGACAATTGCACTTAAGTCGTGTGTTCATAGAAGAAATGTCTATGATTCTTTAGCTAAGTTAATAGAAAAAGGACTTGCATCTGAAGTTTTTATTAAAGGTGAAAAACACTTTAAAGCAATCAATCCATCAAGACTATTAGATTTGTTAAAAGAAAAACAAGAAAAGTTGGGTAAAGTTTTACCAGACATGCAAACAAAGTTTGGTGCAATTGAAGAAGAAGAGGCTGCTTATTTATACAAAGGTGTTGAAGGAATTAAAAATTATCTAAGAGATATTTTGAAAACAAAAGAAACTGTTTATTTTATTGGAGCAAAAGCTATGTGGTTAGATCCAAGATTAAAACATTTCTTACCAGGATTTCAAAGAGAAAGGAAAAAGTTAGGAATTAAATTTAAACATATATTTGATTATGAAGTTAAAGAACAATCTCCTGAAATATTGAAATTAGTAGGTAAACCATACAAATTTCTACCTAAGAATTATTCAAGTCCAACAATGGTTGATATATTTGGACCCTATGTTGTAACTTTTGTAGGTGTTAAACCTGGTTATTTACAGGATGAACCATTACAGTTTGTTTTGAAGAGTAGAAAATTAGCAGATGGTTATAGAAAGTTCTTTAATTTTATGTGGGATCATTGTGAAGAGGAATAAAAATGACATGTAAAAAATGTAAATCAGAAAATACTGAAGAAGTTAAATACAGAGGAACAACTTGTATAGTTTGCAAAGATTGTGGTTTTGATGAGAGAGATGAATTAGAAGTGTTTGATGAAGGTAAAAGTAATCAAAAAGAGAAAGGTCGATATTCTCCATACAAAGCAGGTGGAGGAAAGAGAAGTTAATTTAATAAAAAATAATAAAATAGAGAGATCTATTCTCTCTTCTTTTTCTTAGTTTTCTTGATTTCCTTTTCTAAGTCAAGTTCCTCAAGTAACTCTTTGTATCTATTTCTAATTGTAACTTCTGTAACACCAGCAACATCTGCAACTTCTCTTTGAGTTCTTTTTTCGCCATGAATTAAAGCTGAAACATATAAAGCAGCAGCTGCAATTCCTGTTGGGCCTCTTCC
>CAZKVI010000002.1:78403-83439 GCA_964556185.1 uncultured Methanosarcinales archaeon | reverse complement strand
CAGGAAGGAAAATTATTCTGATATTCATCAGAGTCATGAGGATTTCATATTAGCCTAGCTTTGCCAAATCTTTTTAAATAGCCTATATACTACTAAATCCATGAATATAATACAAAAAGCTTACTTTGGTTTATACAACAAAGAAATAAACAGAGAAATCATAATAAAATACTCTGGTAAGTTCTCTTCATATAATGCTAATGTTAAATATACTTCTAGAAAAATAGAATTTCACCTTAGCAAAGATTGGCGAGGTGTTTCTGAAGAAATAAGAATAGGTTTATTCCAACATTTAATTGCAAAACTATTCAAAACAAAGAGAAAGACAATGAACATGGACATGTATGACTATTTTATCAAAAACATCCACATAGCAATACCTAAAAAAGTCGAAGATGCAACATTGCAAGCATCATTTGATAGGGTTAATGATGATTACTTTGATGGTTTGTTTGATAAACCAAGTATTGAATGGGGTTCTAAGTCAAAATCACAGCTTGGATTGTATGATTATCACACAGATACTATTAGAATGAGCTCAATTTTCAAAAAAGCTCCTGATGAATTACTTGATTGTGTAATGTATCATGAATTATTACATAAAAAACACAAATTTAACTCTACAGGAACACGATCACACCATCATACAAAGGCTTTTCGCCAAGATGAACACAAATTCAAAGACTACAAAGAGATTGAAAAGAAACTAAGCAGATGGGCTGCTAAACACAGAATAAAGAGTTGGTTCTGGGGATAACTATTTGTATACTAAAAGTCCAAAATAAATCATATTTCAGACTTTTGTATATACAAAAACAATTAATTGCTTTTAGTATAGATATTCTTTCTATGTCCCACTTTTATAACAAGAATAATCAATTTATCTTCTTTAATCTCAGCTATTATTCTATATTCTCCAACTCGTAATCTATAATTAGTTGAACCAACAACTCTTTTAACATGAGAAAAAGGTCTTATTCTAGATCTTTCTAATGAAGCAGCTATTCTTCTCTGTATTTGTTTATCCAATTTATAGAATTGTTTCTCAGCTGTCTTTGTAAACTCAATGTTATACATTCTATAGACCAGCCTTTTTCTTAACTTCTTCAAAACTTACAGTTCTGCCTTCTTTGATGTCTTTTTGAGCTTTTTCAATATCTCTTTTTGTTTCTTCAGATAATTCCATTGTATCTTCTATTAAGTCCCAAATAACTTCTTCATAAGTTTCCCTATCAAAAAGCTTTCTTTTAGCTAATTCTTCTTGTAAATCTTCACTTATTTGAATTGTTGTTGCCATAGTACACTATAATACGCTATAGTATATAAATGTTTCTATTATTTGGATAACTATTTCTCAATAACAACTACAAAACATAATATTTATAAAGAACTTACACCCTAACAAATAGTCCAGTTGGGGTGATAGATGTGATTAATATTTTCAATACTAATAAAAATACAGTCGAGGGTGTCCAGACTGTCCTTAAACACTTATTATCAGAAGTTAAAGACGAATTAGAGGATCATAGGGAAGCAATAAACGAAAACACAAACGAAGTTCAATCTAATTACGAACATATTCTAAGAGTTGAAAATAAAATAGATAAGATGCAAGAACGAATTGAAGAAATGACTCTTATGGTTGCTAAATTAAGTGGTCAAGAAATAAAACAACCTAAGAAATATGAAATTAAAAAACTTACATTAAGAGAAAAAGAGATCTTTGTTGCATTATACACAACAGAGAAACCAATAACTTACAAAGAAATTGCAAGAAGAACTGCATTAAATGAAAACTTAGTAATGACTTATGCTGTTAATATGATTGGAAAAGGCGTTCCAATTGTTAAAAGATATGTTAACAACCAAGTTCTACTTTGTTTAGAAAAAGAATTTAAACAAGTACAAACAAAAGAGAATATTGTGCAATTAACAGAAGAAGTTAGCGCAATTGTTAATCATTAAGGTGAAAAATGTACAAAGAATTAATGAAATTAAAGAAATACCATAGATTAGTTTATGGTTTAATAATTGCAGTCGGATTAATGAGTATCTGGAGAGGAACATGGAGACTTTCTGATGTGTTTATCTTCCCAGAGAATATAATTTTGAGTGCAACAACTTCTATTTTAATTGGTGTTGTTATTTTAGCTGCAACACATCATAAATTGGGTTAAGGAGATTGACGGCTTAAAATAGTTTCTCCACCATGTTTAACTTCACATTTTTTAATATATGCAGGTTTTAAGTCAAGTTTTTCTAATTCATATAAAACTATTTGGCCCCATGTATCATTTAAGAAAAGTGTAGGAGCCACAACTTGAAAATCATACTCATTTCCAACAGTATCTCCTTCTACATCAACTACAGGATGTTGCTCTATATGAATATCATATGTTGTTGTAAAACTTTCTTGATCTCTATATGCTTGAACAAAAAGATCTTGTGCTTCTTCTTCTTTTCCATATTTTCGTAAAAATTCAATTAGATAGTCAACAAAAAATTGCGCTTCAGTTGGATTTTCTCTTACAAAGCTAATGTATTTTCCATCTCTTCTAAGATTAGCATCATGACCATTGAGTAATTCTCCATAGATTGATACACACAGATCAGCTTGTTCTGGTTCTGATAATCCTTTTGCATCTTCTCTTAATTCAGCCATTATTTGATCTAATCCCAATTTTTCCACCCTACATAAATATAATCAAAATAATAAAAGTCAACAATGCTAAGCCTCCAACAATATTGTAAGGCTTTTTTTCATTTACTTCAGCAGTTGAAGCAACAAAATGCTTGTATGCGTTTCCATTTGCCATATTGACACCCCTTTTAACTATGTTAAAGTAATATATTCTATAATATATAATACATTCTGTCACTTTTCTGACAATACAACGAAACATTTATATAGAAATACCCAATATTAACCACACATGACAAAAGAACTTGACAAAAAAGACTGGAAAATACTAGAATTACTATGTACAGACTCTAGATTAAGCCATAACAGAATCGCGAAATTAGTTGGCCTTAGCAAGAATGCAGTTACATATAGAATTGAGAGATTAAAGAAAAGAGGCATCATAGATGGCTATTTTACCATCATATTATCTAGATTAATAGGAATAAACAATTATGAGCTACTATTGAAAACAAATGCTTCAAAAGAGCAAGAACAAGCTTTAATCAAACATCTAGTAAACCTTCCAAATTTGATGGTATTAAATAGACTATCAGGAGAATGGAATTTTGTTATGGAATTTGGATGTAAAAAAATAGAAGATTTCTATAAAATAATTGATGAATTAAAAAACAAATTCGCTAATATCATAGACACTTTTGAAATGCATCCAATTCTTTACCCATATAAAGTTGAGCAATTACCAATTGAATTAATAAAACAAAAAGAAATCAAGGAATTCAAAAGAGTTAAAGAAATAATTAACTTAGATAAAATAGATCAACAAATTTTATTTGAATTAAATAAAGATTCTACAATACCTTTGCATCAATTAGCTACAAAAACAGGCATAACAGCTGAAACAGTTACAACAAGAATTAAAAAACTTAAAAAAGAAATAATTTTGAGAAATACTGCTAAGATAAATCTAAATAAACTAGGATATGATCTTTATTTAGTAATGTTAGACACAAGAAACTTATCAAAAGACAGAGAAAATGCATTAAGAAGTTATATTAACTTAAATAATAAAATAAGATATGCTTTTATGAGTGCATCAAGACCATTAATTATGACTTATTTCGCTGCAAAACAATCAGAAGAACTTGATGAGTTCTTAACACAACTAAAAGAACAATTCTCAGATATAATAATGAATCAAAAGTATTTATTTGTTAGAGAACAATACAAATACAATCTATTTCCTAAAGGATTTCTCGACGATAAATAAAAGAAAATAACTAATCGTTGGGATAAAGTTTATACAGACTATAAAGGAAAGAGATTCTCAGTCTGGAAAGAAGATGCAACTCCTTTTTTTACAGATAAAATTCAATTTCTGAAAGATAAAAATGTAAAAAAGATTCTAGATGCAGGTTGTGGTGATGGAAGAAATTTATTAAAATTTGCTGAAGCAAACTTTGAAATAATTGGAGTGGATTGTTCGCAAGAAGCTTGTAAACGTGCTAATCGTGTTGCAAAAAAGTATCCAAAAGTAAAAGTATTACATCAAGACTTAACAAAACTTAATTACAATAATAAGTTTGATGCAATAATATGTGATTATGTTACAGTTCACATTAAAGATATTGAAAAAGTTATTCAGAATCTTTCCAAGGCATTAAAAGAAGATGGTTATTTATTAATTGAGTTTCTCTCAACTGAGGATCCTGGTTTTGGAGACGGAGAAAAAGTTGGTCACAATGCATTTGTTAGTCGAGGAATATTTCATAGGTTTTATTCTTTAGATGGTGTAAAAGAATTATTATCATCTTTTAAAATATTAGAAATAAAACAAGTTAAGCATAAAGATCCTGATCATGTTGAAGATTACCCAAGAAATAAACAACATCAACATAATTCAATCTATGTTCTTTGTAAAAAATAAGGAAAAAAGAGATTTAATCTCTTGCTAAATCAAAAATTGTTTTTATTGCAACAGTAACTACTGCTGGTACTAAGAATGCAACAAATGTATCTAAAATTGATGCAAAGTAAATACCAATAAATGGAACTGTTACAAATGTTGTTCCTCTTGATGCAAAAGTTGCTAAGATTAGAACTATTGATGCTACTAAAAACTCTCTGGCTTCGTGTCTTGTGACATTTAACAAACCTACAACAACACCTAATAGCACAAGTACTGCCATAATTGCTGCGTCAACTTGTTTTAGTAAGTCAATTGCTGCTGTTAAAATACCAACAACTAAAACTAAAAACACACTGATACCAAAAACATACTTTCCTCCAGCTTTCATTTTATTACACCTCGCTTAAGATAATGTTATTTGATCTACTAACAAATAACCTTCTTTATAAACATTATCAACATCTACAAAAATATCAACATTATATG
>CAZKVI010000002.1:0-78303 GCA_964556185.1 uncultured Methanosarcinales archaeon | reverse complement strand
GACAATCTTCACAAAAACCACCACAATCAATGCCAGATTCATGTCCATTTTGTATATTATCTTCACAACTAGCTTCTACACATAGGAAATACTCATCACAGTATAGGGAGCTACAGTCCTCATTTTCTACACAGAAATCACCTAAATTACATGGTGCACAACTGACCCCCCCACAATCTATGTCTGATTCGTCATTATTAGTATCTAAGATCTCATTTTCACATAGGTTTATTGGAAAAGTACTTGATTCAAAGCTTTCGCAACCTGCTAAAAAGACCACAATTATGAGTAAAATTAGTATATTTTTCATAGTTCCCCTCTTTTAGCATATTTACTAGCTTTTCTTTATTTAAATATTTCTTTTTCCAATATATCAAGTCTCACTTTTAGTTCAGAATTTTCTTAGAAATGTTAATCATTAAAGAAAATGCCGACATTTATCGAAAAATAATGGATAAAAAACGTTATTTTATCTTGTCGAAATCATAACAAATTATAATCTCGAAAAATAACAACTAATTTCACCAATACATCTTAAAATTAAAACTTTTAATCATTAATTAAAAATAATAAACACAAAAAAGATGAAAAACTTTAAGCAATTCTAGAAACTATTGCTCTCTTTTCTCAGAAAACTTCTGCGAAATTTTTTCATTCTTTAATTGTTTTTGTAATTCCAAAATATATTTTTTAGTTAGATCTAAATGATTCGAAATTCGCATTTTTGCTTTGTCAAACGTAGTTTCTAATGTACTTCCATTTAACTTATACCCGACGACAACCTTGTTATCTAAGCCAATATAACTTGTTTTTGTTATTAAATCTAAATCCAACCATCTTTTAATGTAATCATACATTGTTTGTCTTGTAATTCCTGCAAACATTGCCATATCTTCTACTGTCATGATTGCTTTTGTTTGTTGTTTTTGTTTTGAAGCTTGTTTTGCTCTTTCATAAAGTTCAATTAAAACTTTATTCATCTTTTCTGTTGAACCTTTCTTTCTTGGCATTAATCCTAAGCGCCAAATTACAACATTTGCTAGCTCATCTGCTGTTGCATTAATGTCAGGTTCAATGTTTGTAAGAATAATTTTTTGCTGTGCTAATTTAACCACCTCTATTCGGGATTATAACTAAACTAATTTATTAATTTATCGACTTAGTGATAATATTATCTAAGAATTGATTAGAAGATTTAGTCAAGAAGTTGAAAGAATTAAATTGATATCTTATTATCACCATTTAGTCATAAATATACAAAGATTTATATATGATTGATAACTTCGAACTATATTATGACCTTAGATGAAATTACTCAAGATCGAAAAGTAATAGGTACATTAGTTGATAATATTACTGATGAAAGATACGAAATTTTGATAAAACAAGGAGGTTCTTTCAGTGGAGACCATACTGAATATAAAATTGATATCGAAAAAGATGGAGAAAGACAAGGTTACTTAAAATTTGTTCCAGACCTTTATGGGGGATCTGAGTATGTATTGTCAGCCTTGCAAACCCATGACAATGCCCGTGGGAAAAATTTATCAGATGCACTATTAGAAGTATTATTCCAGTTTGCAGAATTAAATGAAACCAAATTTACTAGTTCTGTTAAACAAAGAAAACCATTAACTGCATTTATATTACAAAAATATGGTTTTAAACCATGTGAATCTCGTCCAAGAGATGAAGTTGAAATACTTGGGAGATATGCTGAATCGTCTTTATTAATAGCATTTAAAGATGAAACTAAAAGAAGAGAATTTGAAGCATCGAATCTATGTTCAACTTCTCAACAATACAAAGTTGTTTCTTCAAATCCAGAATTAATTGAAGATACCATCACACTTTTATCACCTTATTTATTGGATAATATGGAAAAATGTGAACAAAGACGAGAATATACTCAGAATAGATTTTCAATAGCATTTCAATCATAAATTTCTCAATTTCTTGCCAAAAACTTCTTAGCAAACGAAAATTAAGCTGATTTTAGAGCACTTTCTCTCTCAAAGATACATTTCCATACCTAAAAAACAATAATTCAACACAAAAAAACCAACGAACTTCTAGTTCATGATTTTATTCGGAAAAATTCCGAAAAACCACATAACCAACAAACCACCAATTTCTGTTATTATCCCGACTATTTGGAATAATCCCGAAACACCCCAATGATTAAGAAACAATCCCGACAAAACAGTTCAATAAGTGCAAAGTGTAGAATGGGGCCTAATGATTACAAATGTTGTAAAAGTCAATGATTTTTCCTAGTTCAATAATTTATTCTGCAAAATCCCGACGACAAATACTAATATACATTTTCATGACAAAAATTGAATTAGAATTTAAAATCTTTTAACTCACCTTTACCATAGATTTGTCTAGCTGGTTCTGGTCTTTGTTGTTCAGTTGGTTGAGGTTGTTGAGAAGTTGGTGGTTTTTTTCTAACTCCTTGTGCTGGCGCACTTGTTGAGTCTTTTGGTTTTGGAGCAACATAACCACCCAATCCAGAAAAATCTTCTAAATCAGCAGCTGAATAAATTTGTCTTGGTCCTTCATTAGTTGGTTGAGCTTGTCCTAATTGTCCTTGAGCAGCAGGTGCTTGTTGAGCTGGAGCTTCTTGGTTACTTTCTCCAGATTCTTCATTAGAATTACCTAACCAACTATTGATATGTTTTCTAGCTAATTCTTTACCATAAAATTTCATATGATCATGTAAAGCAAGAGTATAAGTTGCAAATAATAATGGACCATATCTAGCAGCTCCGATTACAGCACTCCTTACTGTATTATCTCCACCACCATATTTTTGCTCTGCCTCACCGACAGCACCATCAAGAATAGCTTGCTCAGCTGCTTCTCCTGGATTAACTATAACATCATAAACACCACCTAATTTTTCAATTAATCCTTGCTCAGATATTTCAGGTACTTGTGCTACTCCTTCAGAAGCAACTTGTGCTGCAGGTATTACTTCAGAAGCTATATGCGCTAAATGAATTCCTCCTAAAAATGCAGCCATACCAATACTAGCTGTCGCTAATGAGTCTTCAAAACCAACCATCTTTCTAACACTTGCTCTTATTTGTTTATAAGCTGGTTTATTTGAATCATATTCTGGAAATAAAACTCCAATTGAACCACTTGTTAACCAACAAGCAGATGCCCATGTAGCTATTCCAGGTGAATAAGGTCCCTTTGTAAATAATTCTTTAACATACCCACCTGTAGCTTCAAATGAAATACCATCATAAAAATTAATAGCATCATAACCAAGAAAAGCTGCTACAGGCAAACCAATAGGAACTGCTAAACCAAGTACAAAGTTTTTTGTACTGTCTCTTACAAGAGATAATGGACCTTTATATATGCTAAATTTAAGTCCTTCTCCAACTACTGAAAACCCTGCTTTTCCAACACCTTTTGCAAATCCCATTAATCCAGATCCACCTGATTTATAACTCCCCCATATTTTACTTCCAATATTTCTAACTCTATCAGGTAAAGAATGAAAACTTCTAACTAAAGGATTAAGAATAAAAAAACCAATCATTGGCAGTGTTTCTTTCCAATTAGTTTCTCCATTATTATAAATATCAAGTGCATAACCAAGTCCTGCATAACACCCAATAGATACTATACCGTCGAGAACATCATTTACAATTGGTGGCATTTTGTCAATTGATCTTGTTATAAATCGTTTAATTGCATTGTAAGGTATTTTTAATAAATCATCACCATAAGACCATGCTAATGACGCTGCATTTGCTGCACCAATAGTTGACATTGCAACTAATCCTTCACTTTCTCCAAATGGAACTACATCTGGTGCAATTGCTTGAGCTCCTTTATAACCAAAATAAGCTAGTGGCGCAGCTATTGTAGGTCCACCTATTTTAAAGGCTTTTTCTAAGTGATCAACTAAAGCTCCCATTATTGTAGCTTCTTTTTTCACTACTTGTTCTAATCCACCTTGTTGTGTCATTTTATTCTCGTTAAGCTGCGTGACGATTTATTGCTCTGTGCGCTGCATTTCGTGCATGATTTGCTGTCCCATCTACAGCTCTATCTATTCCATGTTGTACCCTATCTCTATAACCATTAAGTACACTAAAAATACCATTAGATCCTTTTTCTGCAGCTTCTTTACGTCTTTGAAACTCATACATTCTTGCTGCAACTCTTTCTTGACTATAATGTGCTAATCTCTTTCTTTGTTTTGCAAACGCAACCTCAGCTTCTTCAGCTGCTTTATATTCAGGAGATTCGTGTTTAACTCTAAAATGTCCATAAACTGCTTCTATAGCCATTTGTGCAGCAGGAGCAACAAATGTAGCCCCTGTAGCAGCATAATCTGCTATAGCTTTTCCATATCCTGATAATCCAAGATCAGCAGCATGATATAAACTACCTAAACTATAACTTGCAAGTATTGTACTCATCATTCTTGTTGCAGATCCAGCAGAGCCTTTTGCTAAAAATGAAAGACCATATGTTGCAGCAGCCCCTGCTAAAAAAGTTCCATCTGTTAAAACATCATACCCTGCAAAAGCTCCAATCATCGCAGGTGCTAAAAGCGCTGCTCCGACAACAGCAGCTGGTAGATTTAATAACATATTCTTCGCAGCTGTCAATACATGCCAACCATGTTGTAAAAATCTTACTCCATAATGTGCAGCATAAGCTGTCATTGGTGCTGCCACACATGCTTTGAAAACACTAAATAAATTTCCTAAATGTTCTGAAGTCCAATCAATAGGTTTAAGTAAATCCCAATTAGGTAAAAGACCTCCAACATATTCTGAAACCTTGTCGACAGGAGACCAAACATCCCAATGTGGAAGAGCATCTTTTACTACTTGAGGTGCATTAGGAATTTCATCTAAATACCATTCAGGTGTCAAATTAGGTATTGTGTCTGTAAAAGTAAGATCTAAATAAAGTTCTGGAGTCCATGCTGGTAATGTATCAATTAAAAAGCCAGATATTGCTGCATCATAACCTAATAAACCTAATCCAACTCCTCCTAAAGCTGCTGCACCAACCCAAAGAGCTCCATCCATATACATATCAAAACGCTTTTTCCCATCTTTGTCTTCACCATTTACATCAACTATTTTAACAGTATCAGGTAATGCTGCCACAAATGCAGTTGCTGCTGAACCACCAATCAATGCAACCCCTAAACCTTTTCCAGCTACTGTTTGTACATAATTCCAAGTATCTCCAAAAGAATCAAAAATACTTGGATCATAACCATCTATTAAATAATCAAGATTTGTTCCTCCAATAGCTGCTAATGTAGCTCCGCCTACAACAAGTGGCACTCCAACTATTTTCGTGCCTCTTATGAATTTATCCTTGAAGATTAACCAATCTAGGTCTCTCCTTGCCTTTTTTAATTCAGGCGTAATTAGTTTGGCTTCATCAGGTGATTTAACTGCCAAAATAATTTTCTCAAGTGTTCGTAAAACCATTGTTTTCCTCTTACAGTTGTCGTCTGTAAAGTAATGTTTCGAGTTGTTCAATTCTTTTCTCTAACATCTTTACTCTCATGTCTAAATCTCTCTGGCCTGTGTTCAGAAACTGTATCCATTCATTGATATTCTGCTTAAATTTAGCAAAATCTTGTTTCACAGCTCTGAAAGCTTTTTTTGCTCTATTTGGAAATAACATTATTACACCCCCAATACTAAAATCCAATACTTAGGTACTATATAAACCTTTCTGTTTTTAACCACCCAATAGTGGTTATAATTGGATTATAGCAAATTATTACATTTGCTATATATGAAGTGGCTAGCTAATTGAATGATATCTAGCCACTTCAGTTTTCATAGGAATATATCTACTTCCATATATTGGAAAGCATTTGAAACACTAAAAAATTCGCCAAATAGCACATGTAGAGTATATACTTTTCAGAAATCCTAAAAATTGAATATGAATATCATCAATCAACAGAAAAAATCGCCCTTCTATATACTCGAACTCTCACTTTTAGTGTCAAAAACCTACTATCAACGCTTAAAACCTTTTAGCTATACTATTTCTACTAAAAAGGTAGGTTATTTTTTTGAATTTTATTCCATACAATACCGATCGTTACTATCTCTATCTTATTAAGATATTATATCTTATTAATATCATATAATTCTACCGACAGTTATCGACACAATAACGAACAAAGGATTTTTTGTAGAAAATACTATATTTTCGAAAATTTTCAATATTTTTAGCTATTTTTAAAGAAATCACATACTAAAGTGAGAGTTCCACATACTAAAACAATAACTTCTTTCGAGTGCAGAACAAAGCTTTTATACTTATCAAGGACAAAATAACATAATGGTAGATAGTAGTATCATTCAATGTAGGGGGGTCTATAAAAAGCTCGATAAAAAGCTTGTATTGAACAATATAAACCTCAATATAAACAATGGAGAGATATTTGGACTTATAGGAGTCTCTGGAGCAGGTAAAACAACACTTTTAAGGTGTTTAATAGGCTTTTACAAGCTAGATAAAGGCTCTGTACTATTTAAAAACGAGAATATAGCAGCTAATCCTAAAAAAATCAGGAAAATCTTTGCTTTTGCTACTCAAGATAACTGTTTCTATGAAAAGCTCACTGTTCAAGAAAATCTCTATTATTTTGGTAAATTATATGGATTAAAAAAAGAACAGATCAAAACAACAGCAAAAAACCTTCTTGAACTAGTAGAATTAAGCGAAAGTGAGAGTACATTAGCTAAAGATCTTTCAGGTGGAATGAAAAGACGCCTTGATATGGCCTGTGCTTTGATGCATGGCCCTAAAATTCTAATACTAGATGAACCAACAGCTGGACTAGATCCTACGCTTAGAAAGCATATGTGGGGGCTTATACAGCGTATAAACCAAGGTGGAGTCACTATAGTAGTAAGTAGCCACCTACTAAGTGAAATAGAGCATTTATGTAATAGAATTGGTATAATCAATGATGGTGAATTACTCAAAGTTGGACCTCCTGGACAGCTAAAAATGCAATATTGTAAAGATACAGAGATTAAATTAGAGACTCAGCCTGGAAATTATGCTAAAATCATGAAAGAGCTCAAAAAAGTGAGCCTTCCTATAAATTATATAACAGAAAAAGAGCATAAACTAGTAATTTATACTCCACAAGCAGAAGTGGTTATGCACCAGCTTTTGTTGGCACTTAGAAGCCTTAGAGAGCACCTTATTGATATTGACGTAGATAAAGCAACATTGATTGAAGTCTTTGAAGCTTTAACAGAAAAACAAAGTGTGAGGGGAGCTGATGAAGAAAAAGTACTTGCATATGTAAAAGGCGCTATAACTAAGGGTTTTACTAAAGATCAAATAAGGTTTTTATTACTAAAACAAGGCTGGCCAGAAGATACAATTAACGCTGCAATGATTAAGTTGACATAAAATGATAAAAGAACTAATTACATTAATACTGAAAAACTTCAGACTTTTAATTAGATCTAGAACTTCTGCATTAATCATATTACTTGGGCCATTACTTATTATATTTTTAATTGGAACTGCGTTTAATACAACTGGTTTACATAATATTAGAATTGCAACTTATTCTGACACATACAATGAAATTAGTGAAGGACTTATTGATGATTTAGAAAAAAACGATTTCTTTGTATCGAAATATGATACTGAAGATCTTTGTATTGAAACAGTAAAACAAGGCGGCGCACATATTTGTATTGTTTTACCAGGTGATTTAAGTTCTGAAGAATTAGGTAGAGAAATTACATTCCACGTCGACTATTCAAAAGTTAATCTAGTCTTTACAATACTAAATGTCATAACTCATGAAGTTGATGATCTTTCTTCAGACTTAAGTTTAGAATATACTAAATTATTAATTGAACAAATGAATCAAACAGCAGAGATAATTAGTGATAAATCTGTTTTAATTAGCCAAGTTGCAGATAGTGCTGAAGAAATGAAAGATGCATTAGCTGAAATTGAAACAGAACTATCTGGAATTAATGTTGATGCAGAAGAATTCGGAGTTTCTAATGTAGATACTTATATTACAGATTCTCAAACAACAATGGAAGAATTCCAAGCAGTTGGTGAAGGTGCAATTAATGAAGGACTTTCTTTATTAGATGAAATGGAATCTTATTTAAGTGACTTTGAAACTGTAATTGATCAAAACATAGCAGAATTAGATAGTTTTCACGACGATGTTGCTTATTACGAAGGCTTAATTTGTATATTAGATCTTTCTCAACTTGATGGATACCTTGATGTTGATCCATGTACAGAATTAGGTAATATTGCAGACACATTAGATTATGCAGCTGAACAAGCAGAAACATTATCATCAGAATTTTCTAATATTGAAAGTTCTTTTGATGAAGTTAGAGATTATTTAGAAGAAGCACAATCAACACAAGCAGAAATGATAACAGATGCTTCTAGTGAATTAGATACATTATCCACAGAAGTTAGTGATGCTTCTGCAAAACTAGATGAAGTAGGAACTCAAAAAGAAAATTTAACAACTGCTTTAGGTGATATTGTTACAGGACTAGAAGAAACAATAGCAGAAGTTGATTCAATTGATCAAGGAATTCAAGAATTAAGCACACAATTAAAAGAAGCCAACCTTGCACAAGCAGAAAACATTGTAAATCCTGTTTTAACAAGAATAAAACCAATTGTCGAGAAGAAATCTTACTTAGATTACACTCTACCAGCATTATTAGTCTTAGTTATTATGTTTATGAGTCTATTATTATCAACTACAACAGTAATGACAGAGAAATTCTCAAAAGCATACTTTAGAAATTACATTACACCTTTACCAGATGTTTTATTTTTAATAAGTGCATACATAACTAACATAATAATTGTTATTTTTCAATCAATGATCTTAATTACAATTGCACAAATTGTATTTAATATACAAGCATTTGTAAATATCTTTAATATTTTACTTGCAATTACATTAATTAGTTCTGTGTTTATATTATTAGGAATGGCAATAGGTTATTTATTTGCTTCAGAAGAAACAGGAACACTAGCATCTATATCAGTTGCAAGCATAATGTTATTATTTTCTAGTTTTTTAATTCCAATTGAAAGCCTAAGCGAAACAATTGGTAGTGTTGCTATTTACAATCCATTTGTAGTCGGCGAAGCATTGCTAAGAATGATGTTAATCTTCCAATATAATATATTTGGCAGTCCAAAAGAATTAATGTTATTATTACTTTACATAGCTGTTTGCGCAGTTGGATTATATTTTGCTGAGAAATTAGATAAGCGAAGGTTACGGTAGATTAATTCAACTCCTTAACACATTCTACTATTGCATCTAAATTACCAACATCTTCTTTTCCAACAATGTTATCTTTATCTGTTAATAGACATTCATCTCCGTGTTGAGCAACATAAACATTAGCTCTTGGATACATTTCTACCAAAGAATCAACATCATCCCAAGAATAACTTCCTAAGTCTGCTTCTGGATTAGCTTCAACAACATACAAATTTACATTGCCAGATTCAGCTTCTCCCATTAAGTCTTCCAAAGCAGGATAATTAAGAGATTTAACTTTGTAACCATTATCTTTATCTATTCTACGTTGACCTAAATATTGAGAAACAGTATCAATATATTCTTGACTACCATAAATTAATACTGTAAAATCATCTTGCCTTTGTAGTCTGTTTCTTCCAGCACGTCTACGAGCTCTTCTTTCTCTATTTGCATGCAAAGCACGCCCACGCCCAATTTTTTTTGCACCCATAACATAAGGTAATCACTTTTGGTTTATAATATTACCTAAAACTTTTTATATACAAATATATAGGTATTTTATAAATGAAACCTCATCCAATCCTTAGAGATATAGGAACTTTACTCAAATACTGGTCTTTCTGTCTTTTAGCACCTGTGGCTATTGCTGCTATATATGGAGAAATCAAGTTATTAAGAGAGTTTGTCTTTGCATTCTTCTTAGTATTTGTTACAGGAATGGCTTTAAGCAGCATATTTTCATGTAAAGAAACCACAACAAGGCTAAACGAAGGCCTTGTTATTGTTGCTGTATTTTGGCTTGTAATGACCTTTATTGGCTCGTTATTTTTCTATAGAAACTTAGACATTACTTTCCTGGATGCGTTTTTCGAATCAATGAGTTCATGGACAACTACAGGATTAACAGTCTTAAATCCAGAAACCTTACCAAAAACATTAGTATTTTGGAGAAGTTTTGGTCAATGGATTGGTGGTTTAGGTATTGTAGTTCTAGCTTTAGGTGGTTTATTCAAAACAAGCAGTTCATTATACATTGTTGAAGGAAGATCTGAAAGAATTAGACCAAATTTATTACATTCAATAAATGCAATGTGGTGGTTGTATGCACTTTATACTTTACTTGGATTAGGTTTCTTAATTATTTTTGGAATGCATTGGTTTGATGCAATTAATCATGCAATGACTGCATTATCAACAGGAGGTATGTCAACAAAAGCCGCAAGTATTGCAGCATTTAACTCATTAAATATTGAAATTGTATTAATTGTTTTAATGATTATAGGAAACATAAGTTTTTTCACACATTATCATTTAATCGCTGGAGAAACAAAAAGATTTCTAAAAAATATTCAAAACCAAGCATTGTTTATTATGATAATCATTGCAACACTATTAGTTGCAAGCACTTATTCATTAAGATCTACTATTTTTCATGTTATTTCTGCAATAAGTACAGGTTATCAAATAGAAAGTTTAGTTTCTTGGAGTGGTTTTACAAAAGCAATTTTAATAATCTTAATGATAATTGGTGGAACATTAGGTTCTACTGCAGGTGGTTTAAAACTAAATAGAGTTATTGTTTTATTTAAGTCATTATTTTTACAAGTTATGAAATTTATGAGCCCTAAAAAAGTTTTCTCAAGAAAAATTGGTAATGTAATTTATGGAGACAAAGATGTTAAAGCAGTTTTTAATTATATTGCAGTTTATTTACTAATCTTATTAGTTTCTGCTGCTGTATTCATGTTTGTTGGTCATACACCAGTAGATTCTTTATTTCAAGTAGCATCTGCTCAAGGTAATATTGGTTTATCTGTTATAAGTAATTTCACTGTTTTAGAGAAAACTATATTAATGTTTAATATGTGGATAGGTAGATTAGAGATTTGGTCAGTCCTTATCCTTATAATATACTTAGTAAAACGGAGGTTTTAGAAATGAATGTAATAATTGTAGGTGGTGGAAATCTTGGAACAACTTTAGCTAAAAATCTTGCAGAAGTTAAACATGATGTTACTTTAGTCGAACAAGAGGAAAAAGTTTGCAATGAAGTTGTCGAGGAACTTAACGCAGAAGTTATAAAAGGTGATGGAACAGATATAGAAGTATTAAATGACGCTAAAATAGATAAAGCAGATGTTGTTGCAGCAGTCACAGGAAGTGATGAAACAAATTTATTAGTCTGTTTAGTTGTTAAAGAACATTATCCTAATATTAGATTGGCTTCTAAGATTTCAAAAAGCATTTACAAACAAATCTTCTTAAAAGCAGGCATTACTACTGTTATTTCTCCAGAAATCTCTGGTGCAGATCAATTAGAAGCAATGATTACAGAACCAGATGTATTAGATTTTGCTTCTGTACACAAAGGAGAAGTTGAATTATTAGAATTTGTTATTTCGACAAAATCAAAAGCATACAATTTAACAATAGAAGATACAGAAATAAAAGGAAAAACAAGAATTGCAGCAATAAAAAGGAAAAATGAGTTTATGGTTGCAAGCTCTGACATAAAATTATTATTAGGGGATAGAATAATCATTGTTGTGAGAAAAGGCTATGAAGAAAAAGCAAAGAAAATGTTCAAGTAAAGTTAAGAAGATTGTTTTCTTAATTGTTTTAATAGTAGTTTTTATTTTGTTAATTAAATACTTTCCAAGTATTGGCGAAGAAAAAGATGTTGTTGACGACAAATACTTAATTGCTATACAACAAGGAGGTGAATGGTTTCTAAATAATCAAAATGATGAGTTTATTTATTATGAATATTATCCTTTTGAACAAAGACATTCTTCTGCTAGTCATGGACTTAGAGAGATGGGTGCATTATGGTCAATAAGTAAATTAAGTAGTTACTTAGATGATGAAAGATATACTGATTTAGCTAATAAAGGAATAAAATATTTTGAAGAAACATTTGCTTATAATGAAGAAAATGATTTCCTTTATGTAACTGTAACTTCTTCTAAGCTTAAACTTGGTTATAATGCTTTTATGATTTTATCTTTATTAGAAACAGATTATCATCAAAAAGATTATTATTTAGAAAAATTAGCAAATGGAATTATGTATATGCAAAATGATGATGGATCTCTAAACACATTCTTTTTTTCAAATAGATCAACAGGTGTTGATTATTATCCTGGAGAAGCTTTACTTGCTTTAACTGAAATGTATTATTATACAGGAAATGAAACTTATATTGATGTTGTTGAAAAAGCATTTCCATATTACATAAGTTATTTCTGGACAAATCCTAATACAGCTTTCCCTCCTTGGCAATCAAGAGCTTATTACAACATGTATCAAATTACAAAAGATGAGAAATATGCTAACTATGTTTTTGAAATGAATGATTTTATGGTAGAAGAACATTCTGATGATTGTGAAAACTTTGATTTCTCTCGAGGAATTGTCACTGCAGTTTACATGGAAGGTGTAATTAAAGCTTATTTATTAGCACAAGAACTCAATAAAACTGAAAAAGAAGAATGTTATTATAACTTTGTAAAACAAGGAAGTGATTTTATAATAGAACTACAAATTACTAAAGAAGATAACTTGAATAATTATTATGAAATTCATGCAATCGGTGGTTTTCTAGGCAGCGAAACATCAGATTCAATGAAAGTCGACAGAAACCAACACGCAACAATGGCTTTGATGGATGGGATTGAAGCAGGAATTCTAGAATAAGTCGAAAGGTTTATATTTAAATATCAATTTCTCTATAATATGAGGGTGCAAAAAATAATAACACATCCAGACTTGGATGGATTGGTCTCAGCTGCCATACTTTCATTAGAATGTGGCTTATCTAGTTCTGAAATTGATTTTGCACAACCATGGGAAGTTTCAAAAATAGATTTAGGTGCTCAAACAGGTGTTGCTGTACTTGATTTACCATATGTACCTGGAGCTTCGGTTTGGTTTGATCATCATGCAAATAATGATCTTGATTCACAACCAACTGTTGAAGGATTAAGAAAAGTTGCAAAAAGTTGTGCAAGTAATATTGTAGAAAGACTATATGGACTTTCAGGAGATGAATTTGTAAGATGGACATCTACAGACACACACAACAAACTTATGTTAGAAGAAACCAATAGTATTGATAGTGGAGATTATTCTCAAGGAGATCTAACAAACCCAGAGGGTTATACGCTATTAGCAAATGTAATTGATAATAATCAAGAACCAGATTTTTTAAGATATGTTGTTAATTTATTAAAAGAACAAAGTGCATATACAATTCTTGAAGATTCTGTTGTTAAACAAAGAGTTGATATTTACAAAACAAACTTAACAAAAGTTACAGAATATATGAGAAAAAAGATTAAAGTTGAGGAAAATGTTACTATCGTCGACATGCGTGATGCAGACGATCAAGTTTTATTAAGCGGAGCTTACAAAATGTTACAATACGGTCTTGATCCAGATGCAAATGTTTCTGTAAGAATTTATCATCCTGATTTAGATCCATCTCAAGTAAGATTTCAAATTGGCCATAGTGTTATTAATAGAACATGTGAAACAGATATTGGTGCATTTTTAAAAAGAGAATTTGATGAATACAGTGCAGGCGGCCACAAAGGAGCAGGCGGAGTTACAGTCCCAAGTGATCAAGCAGATAGAGTCTACAAAACAATAATGAGAGAATTAAAAAAAGATTAATCAGTTTCTTGTAAAAGATGTAAGCTACCTGAATATTTTTGTTTATATCCTGCAAAGAATGTTGAAACCATGTTTCTTAATCCTTCTTGTACATGTGGTCTATCTGCAACATCTGTAACTTCCACATGACTAGCAGGATTATCTCCTTCTTCATTAATGTCATTTGTAATAAGAGATAAACCAACAACATTCATACCTCTTTGTCTAGCTTTAAGAACAGCAGAAGTAGTTGACATTCCAACTGCATCACAATCATTATCTCTTAAATCTTTTACATCTTCACGAGTTTCATAATAAGGACCAGTAACTCCTGCATAAGAACCTTTATTTATTGTTAATTCGTCAAGTTCTTTTCCTGACTCATAAAGTAATGCAGCTAATTTTTTATTATATGCATCATTCATTGCAACAAATCTACCAACAGGTTTACCATTATCAACCCTCAAAAGCTTATGAATTCTTCCTAAAAGAGAATTGGGGATTTTATTATATTGAGATCTTATTACCATTACATCCTCTTCTTTATAATCATTATTTAATCCACCTGCTGCATTTGTTACAAAGTAATTTCTAACCCCTAAATTTGCAAGAACATCAACTGGAAATACTGTTTTTAGAATTCCTGCTCTTTCATGAGCAACTTCATAATAATGTCTTCTTCCTTTTAATCCAACAGTTAAAACTCCATTAATTCTTCCAATAACTAATTTTCCATCATGGCCATCAACTGTTGGAGCTGTAAAACCAGGAACATCTTTATAATCAAATTCTACTTTATCTGTCATAACATCAGCAATACTTCCTAAACCAGAACCAATTTCTAATCCAAACTCAGGGGTTTCTCCTTTGAAATGTTTATCTAAAATTTGCTGAATAAAATAAGCTGTTGTTCCAACTCTTTGTTCATATTCTTTTTCAAGTGCAACTTCATCTGTCAACAATTTTAAATAATCAATTTGTAACTCAGTTAATGCTTCTAATCTAAATGGATCTAAAGCTGATAAAGATTCTATTCTATCTGCATCTAATGCTGACAACTGATATAGATTAAGTAATCTTTTTCCTACTTTTCTAGCTAACTTTCTTGGATCAGCTAAAGCACCCACTAATCTTCCTAAACCCATATCATAAAGTAATACATCTTCATTTATATAGTTAATTCATCTAGAAAGAAGACAAACAATTAGCTTTTTAAATAAGTCGCAACTTTTTTGATGGAAAATGCTTGAAAACTTACTTGAATTTGGAAATGAAGGAAGCACTAGAAGATTTGTTAGAAATCTTCTTAGACAACAAGGCTATTTATTAGCTGCAAGAGCTCGTGAAGTTAGAGCTGCTGTTAATGGTCACAAAAATCCATTAAAAGCTCTGAAAGCTGCTGTAAATGCTGAACATCAAGGTGTTGGAGTTATTATTACAAATGAAGACAGAACGAAATTCTATTTTCAAGATAAAGGAGATTCATATCCCATAGTTCGATATCAGAACTGTCTTTCTTTTTTTGGTGGTAGACTTGACAAAATAAATGGTGAAGGAATTGATGGAGCACTAAAAAGAGAATTAGAAGAAAAAAGTGAATTAGGAGATTACTGGGGAAATATTGTTTATGATGCTGCAGAAGAATTAGACACAGTCAAAGTTAGAGTTGGACTTGGAACTTATAATATTACAATATACGAAGCAGTGTTAAGTAATGAACAATTTGATGACTTAGTTGATGCTCCAACAGGAAGCGAAGGCATTGGTGTAGTAGTTCCAAAAGATGAATTATTAAGACATAAATATATTTGGGGATTAGAAGGAGTTTTACATACATATTTAACAGAACATTTGGATGAAGAAGTAGTGCCACAAATGCCATCACATTGTGCTTTACAACATGGTATTCAAGATTATTAATTCTAAATAAATTAAAAAGAAAATAAAGAAATCAAGATGAGTATTCAACTAACTTGATTTTAAAGTTCAAAGTTTTTCCTGCTAATGGATGGTTTAAGTCTAATGTTACTTCTGTATCTGTTACTTCTGTAACTTTTGCAGGGATTTGTTGACCATTTGGAAGAGTCATACCTAAAACCATTCCTTCTTTTGCTTCTTGGTCTTTTGGTAACTTATCTTTTGGAATCTTTTGAACTAATTGAGGATTAGGATCACCATAAGCATCTTTTGATTCTATTTTAACTTCCTTTTCTTCATCTTTTTCCATTCCAACGATTGCATTTTCAAATCCTGGAACAACTTGTTTTGCTCCTAATTCAAATTCCAATGGTTGACCATGTTTTTCAGAACTATCAAAAACTTCTCCATCTTCAAATGTTCCTGTGTATTCGACTTTTACTTTGTCTCCTTCTTTTGCTGGCATAATATCAACTCCTAAGTGTTTTTAAGGCATTATTTGCTCATTATTTATAAGGTTTATGGCTTTAATCATACATAATCCCTGGCCCGCAACTAGCTAGATAAGTCTCTTCTGATGAAATCTCTCCATCGCTTGTAAGTTCTGCCGTATAATACATTAAACTAACATCACCTATTGGATCTAAGTAAAATCCATGATACAAAAACCCATTTTCTGTCATTGATAATATCTCATCAACTTCTGGAGCCTCTATATACCAATAACAATCATCTGCTGAAACAACCCAATTAGGAAAAAGATCTTCTATTTGTTCAAGCTCAACTTCTCCAACAAAATATAGATATTCTTGAGCTTCACCTAATGTATCTATTGGTTCGAATACATCATAATTATGTAATCCTTCTTCTTCACTAACAAAGTACTTTTCATTATTCAAAGTGAATATATAATGATCTGGTAAATTAGTTGGAATAAAATTCTCGTCAGAAAAACAATCTGTTGTTAATACTTTAATATCTGTTAATGTTGTTAAATTATCAAAATACCAATCAGTTATTGTCGCTCCATCATAACAAGTTATAAATCCTGTCTCATTTTCTTGTTGAATAAATGTATTATACTTCTCCATTAATTCAGTATCAAAGAGGAATGTATTTTCTTCAGTTGGTGGAGGACTACAAGCAGTAAGTAATAATGAAATAAATAAAATTAAAATTATTTGTTTCATTTTATCCACCTAATAAATAATCCCTGGCCCACATAAAGCCACATAAGTGTCTTCTCTTGAGAACTGTCCATCTGGTGTTAAAGTGTATTCATAATAATACGCTTGCATTTCACCAACTTCTTGCATGTCAAAACCTCTATAAAGATAATTTCCATTATCTAAAATTACTAATTCTTCATCATATTCTGGAACTTCTTCATAGAATTCACAATCATCTTCACTTATATCCCAATCCAATAAAGCCCATTCCAATGGTTTAAGTTTAGAATAGCCAGTAAAGTAAATATATTCTCTTGCTTCTCCTAAAGTATCTATTGGTTCAAAGACATCATCAAAATAATCTTGTAATGTTTCATCTTCACTAATAAAATAGATTTCATTATCTAAAGTAAATGCATACATATCTGCTAAATCACATGGACCATAACATCCTGAATAAAAACACGGAACAATTAATACATTAATATCAGTTAATGTAGTCATATTCTCAAAACCCCATTCAAATAATATTGGTTCAGAATAACATTCTACACCTAGCATTGATTCATTCTCTTGTTGAATATATTCATCATATTTTTCCATTACAACGTCTTCAAAAATAACAACTTTTGGTTGTTCATCTGTATCATCATCTGGCACAGGACCACAAGCACTAAGTAATAATACTGAAATTAATAGAATTATTGTAAATATTTGTTTCATTTTATATACCTCTTTTGGTTAATAGAATAATTCTAGAAGTAATTACTTTAATATTTTTAGGTAAATTAAGCAGCTCTTAATAATCTAGCTAAGTCAGATTCTTCTGTAACTTTTTCTCGAACAAATTTTTGAACAGCTGCAGCATACTCTGCTCTTACATCCTCTCTTACTTTAGCCAATGCATCACTAAACTCAGTAGCTGTTGTTGTTACTGAATCCATACTTCCTTGTACTTCATCACTAAATACACCACTTGGAACATGTGCAACATATGCAGCTGCTATTTCATCTAAACGAGCTAATGAGGGTTCAGTATGTCCTGATTGTTTTTCTCCCATCTGACTAAGTCCATAAATACTTTCCTGCATTGCAACTAATTTTTGAAAATCTGGATCTACAGCCAAAGATTCTGTAACACCTCTTGCATTTGATCTTAACCATTCTAAATCTAATTCTCCTGGAGAAATCAGTCTAAGATTTAATGTTTCGCCTGGCACACGATACGTTCTTCCTTCTACACTTAAATGAACACTTCTTTCATCTCCACCATATGCATTTAATATGTGTGTTAATGTCCTTTGCCAAAATGGTACAATTTGTCCAGCATTCCTACATTTTCCGTACATACCATTACCTTTAACCCTACTAACTATAGGTCCTTCAACTGATGTTCCATTTTTATCATAAGTAGTCAAAACCAATGAACAAGAAACTCCTATAATAGGTTCTCCTCTTGGTACGCTTTTATTTGTAAAATGCTCTTGAGTTAAATAACGTACCTTATCTCTTTTAATATAAGCTCCAATTTCAAACTTTACTCTTGTGTCACCTTCTTGCATAGCATCTGGACTTTGAGTTAAAAGAGGTTCTAATTGTTCATTAGGAATATCTGGACCCAAACGAAGTCCTAAACCAGTTGCATCAAAACCTACTCCAGTTAATAACTCTCCAAGTTTTTCAGCATTCCCAGAACAAACTGTGTTTAAATCAGCTCTACTACAACTAAATGCTGCTCTATAGGGTCTAGAAGCACCCGCATTATATTGAAGTCCCATAAAATAAGGAAAGATTAATTTATATATAGAACTTCCTATGAGTTTTTTTACAAAAACGCAGTACTTAGAATAAAATAATTCATTTATTAAGAATTGATACTATAAAATACTAATTCACTATTCAGCAAAATATATAAATCCATATATGAAAAGACTAACTAATGGTCTTTGGAACTGAGAGTCTAATAGCAAATTCAATCATTGGATTAATAGGAATAGTTATCTTAATGTTAAGTGCTGAATTTGTTGTAGCGAATTTAATAAAAATAGCTAGACATTTTGGAGTTTCTAATACTTTCATGGGATTAACAGTATTATCAATAGGAACTTCTTTGCCAGAGATTGGTTCACATTTAGCTGCTTCAATTGGAATTTTAACAGAATCATTAGATTATAAAATTGCATCTGCAACTGTATTAGGAGCAAATATTGGTTCTGATGTTGTTCAGCAAACTTTTGTTTTAGGTTTAGTTATTTTTATAATGGGTTCATTAACTTTTACAACTGCATTTTTGAAAAGAAGTTATTCTGTAATGGTCGGCACAACATTAATGTGTATTATTCTTGGTTGGGATTTCCATTATTCTAGATTAGATGGAATTATTTTATTTGGAACATTTGTTATTTACATGTATTATTTGTATAAAAAAGAAGAAGAATCTCCTGAACATACTAAAAAAATAAGTAATAATATCTGGTTAGATATTTTTTATGTAATTTGTGGAATGATTGTTTTATTAGTTAGCAGTTCCATTGTATTAAAAATAGTTGAATTAATTGTACATAAAACAGGTGTTGGTGGTTCATTAATCGGTGTTGTAACTTTAGGTGTTGCATCTGCTTTGCCAGAGATGATAACTGCAATATCTGGTCTTCGACAAAAAGCAACTGGAATATCTTTAGGAACTTTAATTGGAAGTAATATTACAAATCCTTTAGTTGCAATTGGTTTAGGAAGTTTGATTTCTACTTATTATGTTCCAAAGCCATTAATCTATTGGGATTTACCAATGGAAACAATAACAGCAGCAGCATTATTAATCTGGTTATTTATGACAAAGAAGAAACTCGGAAGATGGGGGGCTGTTTACTTAATGGCATTATACTTTGTATACTTAGCAATAAGAATAGTTTATTTCGGAGTTGATTAAATTACTTTTGTTTCTTAATTATAAAGAAATACACTAAACCAACTATAAGAATTATTCCTAAAACAAAGACAAATAAACCAAATAATAAACCTAATCCTAAAATCCATGCCCAAAGTGAACTTTTGTCGTCTTCAATATCTTCAGAATTTACAACTTGATCATTTTGATCAGTTAATACTGGTAAATCATCTTCCCAAGATAAAGTCAAGCTATCACCATTACTAACCTCAACAACATCGAACTCTTTAGCACCATCATCATCAGCTGTTAAAACATGTACTTCTCCTTCATCATTACCAGTTATTTCCAAAGAATATTCGTCTTCTGGTAAATTAAAGCTTGTTGTATAAGTACCATCAGGTGCACTAGTCATTTGTGCTTCTACTTCATATCCAAAATCATTAACAAATTCACCAGATTCTGTAATACCAATTTGTTTTCCATCTTCAGAAGTTAAAAGAGTAGTTACAGGAGAACCGACTGAAATTTTCTTACGACTTCCTGGTTTAACAGTCACTCTAGTACCTCTATAAGCCCAACTATTGTCAGAATTAGGTGTTGTTGGATAATAACCTGTATTAGCATCTAAATCCCCAAGTACAATGCCACCTACAGCTCCATTAGCTGGACAACCTAAGCCAAGCCAAAATAATTTACACCATGCTGGTCCATTATCTGTACCAGTAAGCGAGTAAAACATAGGTCGTTGTTCTTTCCATGGATCCATTACAACACCTGTCTTGCGCCAGTCTGTTCCTTTTGGAAAGATTATAACTGCTTGATGAGCTCCTCCAGCAATTTGTATAGGTCCAAAATCAAATTTCTCCATAAGTTCTTTTCTTTCTGGATTATCACTTGTTCTCATCTCATCTAGCCAATCTAAAACATTTCCTTGGTATGCTCCGCATGCAAAGTCATCATCTCCAAAGATATTATTAACAGATCCTGGAGACAATACATGAAGCCAAGGGTCTTCTTCAGTTGTTTCTCTACCTACTGGACTAGTTTGAATTTCTTCACGATAATACATTGCAAGTTCCTCGAATGAGTCTCTTAGATTTTCTGGCAAACCATCTACTATTTCTTCAAAAGCAGGATCACGTGTTGCTTGAAGAGTTGGAATAGATTCATATTCTTCCTCTTCAGAAGTGTCTTCATCATCTGTATATTCAGGTTCAATTTCTTGAGCTGCTATTTCACAACCAGGATTTTGTTCATAACATTGTGCATTGGGCCTTTCATAAATAAAGCAATCATCTCCAGATCTTTCACACGATTCTAAGAATTCTTCTAATAAACTCACACATAGTTCATATTTAGCACACGCAACACTTTCCTCATCACTAAGCTGTACTACAATATTATCATCATGAAGCTCTTCAACTTCTACTGGTTCATAAGTATCTTCTACAGGAGGACTAGCCAAACAAGCATCATATTGAACATCACATTGTTCATCTGCTACAGCCCAAGCATCATTATTTGGTTGCCATCTTGGATCTGAAGTAAAGTCTGTACTCCAACTTGGATTAGTTTCATAAAATTCATCAGTTATTTGCTGGTTAACAGCACTGTATATTTCTTTATTAGCATCTCTACACGCACCATTTGCATCATAACATGGACCACCTTGCCATTTTTCTTCAGCTATTGCTGTTAAAGAAAAAAGAATTAACAAAACACCTATTATCACCAAAATCTTTTTCATTGGTGTTATATTGAAAATTAGTTTTTAAATAATTTGTGTTTATAGTATATTCAATCATGAATTAAAGAAAATACTTTCCGTTAAGGAAAGTAAGAAGTCGTTAAGACTTCTGTAAAAAAATAAATTATTTCTTATTACTTTTCCTATTGTATTTATTAGAACTTGATTCAACGTCTGTAGAACCACACTTTTTACAACTTAAAGTAGTTGTTGGTCTTGACTTTTTACCGTGTGTGTAATTTCTACGACTTTTTATATCGGTTCCTTTACAATCTTTACAAGTTACCATAAAACCTCAAAATTAAAACCTTTTAGGTTTATGTTTAGCAAAACAACCTCTACAGTAAACAGGTCTATCTTCTTTTGGTTTAAAAGGAACTTCACATTCTTCACCACAATCTGCGCATGTAGCTTTATGCATTTCTCTAGGTGTAGAATCTCTTGATTGAAAACCACCACGATTACCAAAACTTTTTCGATCACCGAATGATTCTCGTTTTGAATTATTAAAATCTTTTCCCATTATTTCTTCAACTCCATTAATTTATTAACCAGAAATAAACAAACTTGAATTACAAGACAAGCATGAAGATGTCTGATTATTATCTCAAGTATTAACTACCTCTTTTTAAATGCTTGTATTTTAACTAGATAAAATTAAGAATTTCAACTAAGAAGTTGTGTTGATTTACTTAGAAGTTGGATAGCACTACCTTTAACTCTTTTAATTAAATCACCATCATACTGTGGGCCGTTTCCATACAAACCAGCAAAACCCCTCTCATTAAGAAATTCATGATTTTCTATTATTGCCCTTGCAGTGTCTTGAATTCCTGCAAACCCATCATGTTTAGGTTCTAGTTTTGAACAAACTATCATATATTTAGCTAAATTATAAGCTGCTTCTCCTTCTACATAATCTAAATGATCTTCTGCACCATATGCTTGCTCTAAAACTGCATTCATTCCTGTAATAACTTTATTTTCTCTTTTTAAATCTGTTGGCTTATATTCATTTCCTAATCTTCTTAATTCATCTAATTGATCACTTTCAATTCTAAAAACACCAGCATCTTCATATCTTAACCCCATATATTGCATAACAACACCTAATTGATCATGAAGTCTTTGGTCAATCTCACGTTGACCTTGAACTTTAGGTAATCTAGATAATTCTAGTTCTTTTTTTTCAATTTGTCCAGCTAATGATTCATATTCTTTTCTTGCTTCTAAGTTTCTTTCTATAATTCTTGTTTGCTCGTCAATGCTTCCAAATGCATCCATTGTAGAATCATTATAACCATCATTTTGACCAGGAAGTCCTTGTACTAATTCCAAAAGAGTTGCTCTTGTTCCAACAAAATCAAAAGAAAAACCATCTTCTTGTCTTTTTCTTAAACCTTGTAATTGATCTTCAAGACTTTGTCTTTGTCTACTTACTCTTCTATTATCTTCTGTTAAACTAGTATCTAACTTATCAAAAGCAGTAAGTGCTCCTATAAGTTCTTCAAAATCAACAGAATCAAAGTCAATATCTCCAGTATAAGGTCTATTTTGATAATCTAAATGTCTACCTACAATTTTTCTATAGAGATCTTGATTAATCGCACCCATTTCTCAAGGTAATTACTATGTATTTTTAAACATTTCCATATATAAACATATTTAAATAACCTCTTCCATAAAATACTACATGCTACTCTACATAATACTAGCAACCTTGGCAATCAGTTTAGTTAGCTTTGTAGGGATATTAGTATCATTAAAGCATATCAAACATCTACTACACTATTTCATTTCATTTGCTGCTGGGACTTTAATTGCAGTATCATTCTTTGATTTAATACCTGAAGCATTAGAAAAACTTGAAGAATCTGGAATTCATATTAATGAATCTATTATTTTCATAGCAATTGGTATAATTTTATTCTTCTTAATTGAAAGATTCATACATTGGCATCATTGTGATAAAGATGGTCATTGTGATGAGAAACCAGAAGGATTATTAATCTTAACAGGAGATTTTGTTCACAATTTCTTAGATGGTGTACTAATTGCAGGAGCTTTTATGTTAGATTTTACAACAGGTATTGTAATTACTATCACAGTAGCAATACACGAAATCCCTCAAGAGTTTGGAGACTTTGCTGTATTATTACATAGTGGTTTTTCAAAAAACAAAGCACTACTATTAAACTTTGTATCAGCTTTATCTGCAGTCTTAGGAGGAATATTAGGTTATTTTATGTTTGATCAAATAGAAGGCATTGCACCATTCGCAGTTTTAATAACAGCTGGTGGTTTTTTATATATTGCATTAACAGATATTGTCCCAGCAATGCACAAACACGAAGCAAACAGAAAAATAGTTTTTATTGAAACATTAATATTTATCTTAACAATTGTTGGCTTTTATTTCTTTTTGGGTATGATGCATGGGCATTAAAAAATACTTTTGGAAATTCGCATACTTTAGTTATCCTTATCTTAGAGATTTTTGTTTATTTATAAGAATTACAAAACACAAAGGTAGACAAAATTACAAAGTTGGTTTCTTAAAAAAGAAAATAACTAAAAACAAATTTAAAACACTCCTAAAAACCAAAGGATATGAACAAAGCATATTATCTTGGATTGATGACGACGAAGTCTTAAGCATGAGAAAAAGAATCAACAAATTCCAATACCATATAAGACTATTCAAAGACAATGAAATAAGAGCACATTATGAATATTCTCCTGAGAGTGCTCCAATAAAACATTATTATGAATCTATGTTTATACCAAAAAAACAATATTTCAAGAAATTATTGAAAGGTTTAATATAATAATTATACAACTCTAGAATGATTAGTAATGTTTTTATATTATATGCACGCTTAGGATAACAAAGGCATTTATTATGAAAAAAACAATATCAATTCTAATTATTGGAATGTTTATTATTTTACCAAGTATCTATGCATGGTTAGAGCTTTGTCATTATGCAGGACCAGATGATTCAAATTATATAGAACTTACTGACTTCTATGTCTACTTAAACGGACCAAACGATGAGATAGAATTAAGTGATTTTCTAACTGTCAATTTTATGGTAATGAATATTCATCCAACTGATAATATAACAATGACTGACAAAGGTTTCTTTGTTGTCGCTAGAAAACCAGATGGAAGTCTTGTAGAAATAGGAAGTGAATATGAAAACTATGAACTCTGGCCAGGCATGAGTATGGTACCTGCACCTAGTGTAACCCTAGATCAAGAAGGAGTATGGGAAATCTGGCCTGGATTTGAATCAAATTTCGGTAGTGGACCAGATGATTGGCACTCATGTGAAGTATTAGTTGGAGAATTAGATGACACTGATCCACCATCAATGATTATAGATGCAATGCCTCCTAATCCAACTAGTGAAGACGAAATTACTTTCACAGTTAGGGCATCTGATCCAAGTGGAGTAGCTAGAATTCAAATATTTGTCAACAATGAGTTCATGGAAGGTTGTGAAGACGATAATTGTGAGTATATTGGTGGTCCTTATACAGATTTTGAAGGTCAAGAAATTAATTATAAAGTAGCTGTATGGGATACTCTTGAGAATAGAGGGGATTCAGACTATGAATATATTGAGATTGGATATGTAGATGATGATATTGAACCAGTTGTTAATATGACATATTCTCCTGAGAATGTAACACCTGATGACATAGTTACTTTCACAGCATCAGCAACAGATGTTAGTGGCATACAATTTATACGAATGTATGTGAATTCTACAAGAGTTGAGGAATGTGATAGTTCACCATGTGTTTATACAGGAGGACCATATCCTGAAGGATTTTTAGAATACTATGCAACTGCTCGTGATAACACAGATGATACTGGTAGTGTAAGTGTTAATTTTATTGAAATCATAGGAGAAGATGAAGAAGCACCAACAATTGAAATTTCTCATGAACCAGATGAACCAGGCAGAAGAGATTTTGTAAGTATTACTGCAAGAGCAAGAGACAACAGACATATTATTGAAAAAATAGAAGTCTATGAAGGTGCTGACCTTGTTGAAACATGCTACGATAGCACAGTATGCTATTACACAGGTGGCCCATATGAAGATCAAGGTGGTACAGAAATTGAATTCTCAGCCAATGCAGAAGACAGAGCAGGAAATATTGGTACAGATGAACATAGTGTTATGATAGAGGTTGGTGAAGATACTCCCCCATGGGTAAATCTTAATTATTGGCAGCCTCCTGTAACCACAATGACTGCAATTCATTTTGTTTCAGAAGCAGAAGATGAAAATGGCATAAATAATATTGAAATCTACATAAATGACGAGAAAGTCCAAGATTGTGATGAAGAACCATGCTTTTACAACTTATCTGGACCATTTAATGCAAATGATGTTTATACTTATAAAGCAAAAGCAACAGATAACTTAGGAAGTGAATCATGGACTGAAGAAGGAAGCTTTACAATAAGACTACCTAAAATTAGATTACTTTTTGTACCATTGAATTGGACACAAGGAAATGCAGCATTTCGTCAAGAAGCAATTGACCAAGCTAACTTTTTCATTAATGCAACAGGAATGTCACAATGTAATTATGATGTACAATCAGTTTTCTTGGATACTGGTGGACTAAGTAATTATAGAGGATTTAGTTGTGATGCTAGAAGCATGGGATTAAATGGTTTAAAGAATTTTGTTCGAGGAATTGGTATTGACATTAACCAATACACTGCTATTGTTGGAATAACTGAAAACTCACCTTGTAGATCTTTTGTAGGATACAGCAATGGTGTTGATACTCTTTGGTTAGAAGAAGGATCAAATATGATCCTAGCACATGAACTTGGACATATTTATGGCCTTAAAGACCAATACTGTAGCAACCCGGCTGGAAGTGCAGACAATAAATGTAATGATGGTGGTGAAAATTACAGGGGCGGTACTGACGTAAATTATATTGATGAAGATTTTCCATATGATTGCCCAGCAGATGGAGCGACTGATTCAGAAGGTAATAACTGCTGCAATGGGAACTGATAAGTTTATAACTGGTTGGCAAATGGTAGGAAAGACCTGTGCTGTTACTGCTTATGATATGAAAACTAAATCAGCTGGGTCTGGATATTGCAAAGTTTATTGCCCATATGGAAAAAGAGTTCTTGGTGGAGGATTTGGTGATGTTGGTGTTACAACAAGTTTATTGGAAAATGGACCTGTTTTCGAAAATGATTGGTATGGTTGGGATGCTTGGGTAAGTAGTGGAAACATGATATCAGGAGATTTTTCAGTTTATGCAATCTGTGCAAAAGTAGATACAACTATTTCTTCAACACCTTAATTAACATTAATATTATAAAAATATATAAATATACATTACCAGGAATTCAATATGAATAAACTCTGGCTAATAACAGGAATAAGCTTACCAATAGTTATTTTAATCATTTTCTCATTAGGTGGAATCTTTGAAGCAATAACAGAAAATGGCAAATGTTTTGTTCCTCCATGTTCAGCAGGCTCTGGTTCTTGTGGTGAATCACTAATTGGATGTTTTGGAATTCATAATAATCCATTAAGTATTGTCTTATTTTTACCTACATTAATATTAGTATTTCCATTATCATTTTTAATTGGAAATTTCACAATAAATACATTCATATACATATCAACAAGTTTTATTTTGTATTTCTTAATTGGTTCAATAATTGGATTATTAATAAAGAGGTATAAAAAATGAAAAAACTATCAATTATCTTACTATTAATCTTATTACTTACTGCGTGTGAGAATTCTGATGATAAATGTGGAGATAATATATGTGATCCTGTTGAAATTGATAAATGCCCAGAAGATTGCGAAACATATTCAGAAGAAACTGTGACAGAAGCGCCAATAGACCTATGGCAAGATTGTGGAGATACTGTGTGTAGACCTAGAGAAACATTACTAACTTGTCCTGAAGATTGCGAAAACACAATACAAGAATCTAAAGTAGAAATCATTGATGAAACACCAAAATTAGTTGTCAACAACAAAGTTATACCTTTTACAGGATTAAATGTATATTGTCAAATGGGTTGTCCTAATTATGAAGATGATGATTGGCTAGATCATTATAAAGAATATATTGATAGTGTAAATAATGCTGGCTTAACTTATTTACAAATTGGATCTAATATCCAAGGTAGTAATTTTGAGAAAATGGATAATCTTTTAGATTACGCAGCTGAGCAAGGAGTTTATATAATCTTTTTATTACCAACATCTAATCCAACAAGAGATTGGTCAGAATCTAATTCTGGAACATTACAAGAAGATTATAATTGTTACCTTAATAATGAAAATTGTATTATAGATAACACTGTATCTTTTCATAATGAAGATTGGTGGGATGTAAAAGATATAATTATAACAGAAATTGTTAACAAATACAAAGATCATCCTGCTGTTTTAGCCTGGGATGTTAGAGTTGGTTCAACAACTGAAAATAATTATGGTCCAAGTTATATTCAATCTGTTTTAGATGGAACAACTGCTCCAAGTACTTGGTGTGATTATTCTGATTTTGCAGTACAAAGATGGCATTCATGGTTAGAAAATAAATACACCAGTAATTCTGAATTACAAAGTGCATGGGATAATGATAAAGTAACTTTAGACACAGCCGAAATGCCAATTCCATTAGAAAGTGTCGAAGATAATATTGATGAATTAATTGAGCATGCAAATTCTGCAGGCGATACAAGAATGCAATTTTATGATTGGCAAACTTTTAGATTAGAAGAAAAAATGGCTGATTTTAATCATTTTGCAGAACTTGTAGATAACTTAGATCCTAATCACATAATTCTAACAGGACCTGCTTTTGCACCAGGAAGAACTGCAACATCATCTGTACGCAGTGGAAAAACAAATGCAGAAGAAATGTACAAATCACAATTTGTCGACGGGCTTGTTTTGCATCCAAGAGTTTCTTGTGATGATAAAAGAAGTAGTTTCAACACAAATAGATATAGTTTTTATGATGTTATAACTTATGCAAATAGACATAACAAACTTACAACATGGATAAATGAAGATACTGCAGAAATGAATTCACAATGTGGTAATCAAGATAGTATTTGGAGATTAGATAGTATCTCTAGTCTTATTGCAAGCCTTGGTGGTGGTTCTGGTTGGGTTATTGGACCAGATAGAGAAGATATTCCTGCTTGGTCTGAAAATGAAATTAATGAATTACAAAAAGTTAATGCATTCTACACTGCAATAAATTTAAAATCACCGAAACCAGATATTGCAATTTTATTTGATCAAGAAGCAGATAATTTTTATTATAGAAAACCTGGTAAAGTTGGTTTAGATTCTAAAACACTTGATAGAGTTGGTTGGTTAGAATCTCTTTATGAAAATGGATTAGATTTTGATATGATTACAACAAAAGACATAAAAGATAATCCAGATATTCTAAATGATTACAAAGCAATCTTATTATTGCATTTAACAAGATTAGATACAGAAATAGCACAAGAACTTTCTGATTATAGAGATAATGGAAATGGATTATTTATTGGTGGAAGAACAGGTGTTTATGATACTTATGGAAATTATGATACAACTGCATTAGAAATATTATTAGATGTTTCTTCTGTAACAGATTTTACAGGCCAGGTTTCATCTTGGTCAGTTACTTCAGAAGATTCTCCTCTAGAAGGTACTTTACAAGGAACTTTTGACACTGAGAACTTATTTTATATTCCTGAGTTTGAAATGGGTAATTATTTTGCAATTGGTCATTTAGATGTTGACTTTATTCCAACTGTTGGTTACAAAGATAAAACTGTTTTCTGGTTTCCAAGATTAACTAGTGATGAAGACTTAGTTTCAGAATTCCAAACAACATTATGGGAATTCTTTGAAGCTGGAGAAGAATTTGAAGGTGTTGAATCATTTGGAAACAATTATAGATATTTATTTTCTCCAGAAACAACTTCTATAGATATTGATGCATTTGATTGGTTTACAATGCAACCCTCTGGCCATAGTTTAGAAGAAAATTCACCAATGTTCTTAAGCATTGTAGAAAGTTCAAATAATCCACAAATTATTGCTGTTAATGGTGCAAACATTGCAGATACTGCTTTTGAAGATAATATGTTTGCAGTTGGATTGTATAGTGCTTCTGGTGAAGTAACAATTGCCTTTGAAAAAGGAAATTGGAATATCAAAGAGGTATATGTAAGTAATGGAAGACTTATTTCTAAAGAAGAAATTGATAACTTTTATATAATAAAAGCATATGCAATAGGCAATAGAATAACTGTGATAATTGAAAATGAATAAAAAAATACTATTAACAATTTTATTATTAATTGTGTTATTTACTTCTAGTTGTGAAGAAGATCCAAAAGAAAATTGTGGAGATGGTGTTTGTGATTCTGCTGAATTACAACTTGGTACTTGTAGAACAGATTGTATTCCACCAATACAAAATACTCCAGGTGTTGTTTATCTTGGATTTATGTTACATCTAGAAGGTTGGACAACTGAAGACACTAATCAAGATCAATTCGAAGATCATGCTATTGCTGCTAGACAAATAGCTACAATTTTTGAAGAAAATAATGCAAAAATAACTTTTGAAGCAAAACCAGAGTTTGTTTCTGGATGTAGTAATTGGAATGATAATGTTTTATTAGAATTATACAATAGAGGCCATGGTATTGGTGTGCATGCAGACGTCGGTGGACGAGCAATTGAATTAGGATATTCTCAAGAACAAATGATTCATGAAATTACACAAATGAAAAATAATATGGAAAACTTAATTGGTCATGAAGTAAGACATGTTTCTGGTACATGTTCAGATCTAGATTGGGTAACAGCTGCAATAGATGCTGGTTATTCATTCACAACAGGAAATGTTGCTTATTGTGTTGTATCAATGCCTTATGAAGATAGACCAGAAGAATTCAAAGATTGTGAAAACCCAGTAAAATGCCATGATGCATTTCCTTCAGATTTATTAGAAAGATCACATCCTTGGAAAATGGATTCTGGATTAAATTGGATAAATCATGATCCTAATGGACAACTTGTAATATTACCAGCAAATAATATAATAAAAGGTTTTGGACCTACAACTCAAGAAGAAATGGCATTAAAGAATCAACAAACATTACCTGGTGGAAAATCATATTTTACAAATGAAGATGTTGATGTTTATATTGAAAACTTACAAGAAATCATAGCAAATACTGAACAAGATGAATTAAATATATATTATGTAGCTTGGAGCATAGGTGATCCAATACTCAATGAAGAAGTATTTGACTATTTCTTTACACAAATACAACCTTATATTGATTCTGGAGAAGTAGAATGGAAAACCCTGCCTGAGATTTATGATATGTATATGGTAATGGAAGGATAACCTATTTAAACTTCCCAATCTAGTAATTTCTCATGAAAGAATGTGTATTATATGAAAAATTAAAAGATAATAAAGTCAAATGCACAGCATGTAAGCAAAATTGTACAATTTCCAACAATCAAACAGGTATTTGTGGAGTAAGACTAAACAAAGAAGGTAAACTCTATCTCATAGTCTATGGTAAAGCTGTTTCTGCGAATGTTGATCCTATTGAGAAAAAACCTTTGTTTCATTTCTTGCCAAGTACTGATATTTTTTCTATTGGAACAGTTGGTTGCAATTTCTCATGCACTTTTTGCCAGAATTGGGATATTTCTCAAATTACTAAAGATTTAAAGACAAAACTATTGAAAGAAAACAAACCAGAATTAATAGAAGTTGAAGTTGGAAAATTTGGTTATGAATTATCACCAGAAAAGATTGTTAATATTTGTGTAGAACAAGGAATCAAAAGTATTGCTTATACTTATAATGAACCAACAATATTTTTTGAATATTTACATGATACTGCAAAACTTGCTAAGAAAAAAGGAATAAAAAATGTTATGGTTAGTAATGCTTATGAAACAGATGAATGTCTTGAAATGTTAAAAGATTGTATTGATGCAATAAATTTTGATTTAAAATCATTTTCAGAAGACTTTTACAAGAAAATCTGTAAAGCATCTCTTAAACCAGTCTTAGAAACAATAAAAAAAGCTTATGAATTAGGAATATGGGTTGAAATAACTACATTAATTATTCCTAATCATAATGATTCAGATAAAGAATTAAAACAAATAGCTGAATTTATTGCAAATATAGATAAAAACATACCTTGGCATGTTTCTGCTTTTTATCCAACATATAAAATGGATGATGTTCCAGAAACAACACATGCAACACTACTAAAAGCTTATGAAATTGGTAAAAAAGCTGGCTTAAAGTATGTTTATGTTGGTAATGTTGTCGACGAAGAACACTCTGGCACTTATTGTCCAGAATGTAATACATTATTGATAAATAGACATGTTTATCTTACAAGTATCGAAAACTTTAAAGATGGAAAATGCTTAAAATGTAATAAAGAAATAAAAGGTGTATGGAAATGAGAAAACCTGCAGTGGCAAATGCATTCTACCCAGGAAATAAAGAAGAAATCAAAGAAATGGTAACTCAATTCATGGAAAATGTTCCTAAGATTGAAATAAATGGAAAACTCAAAGCAATTATTGTACCGCATGCTGGTTGGACTTATTCTGGACAAGTAGCTGCATATGCTTTTTCTTTGGTAAAAGAAGCAAATAAGAAAAGAATTATTTTACTTGGTCCATCACACCAAGTTTATATGGATGAGATTATTGCAGATGATAATGATTATTGGGAAACACCACTAGGAAAAGTTAAATTAATTGAAAATGACTTCACTAAAAGAGAACAAGCACATGCAATGGATCATTGTTTAGAAGTACAAGTTCCTTTTTTACAATTATTATTAGATGATTTTGAAATCATGCCATTATTAACAGGAGATTTAAATCCAAAAGAAGAAAGTGACAAAATAATGAAATTATTAGACCAAGACACTTTGTTAATTATTAGTTCTGATCTAAGTCATTTTTATGATTACGAAGCTGCTAATAAGCTCGACGAGAAAACCAATAAAGCCATATTAAATTTACAACCAGAAAAACTGACAGAAGCATGTGGAAAAACACCAATATTAATATTATTAGAGATTGCTAAGAAATTAAATTGGAAAGTTAAACAATTGTGTTATAAAAATTCAGGAGATGTAACAGGAGATAAAACTAGAGTAGTAGGTTACTCTAGTTTTGCGTTTTATGAGTAAAAATTATTGGTGAGAAAATGAATCAAGAAAATAAAGAATTATTATTGAAAATAGCAAGGAAGTCAATAAAAAACGAAGAAATAACTAAAAATATTCCAGACTCTCTACAAGAGAATAGAGGTGTTTTCGTAACACTAACAATAAACAACCAATTACGGGGCTGTATTGGTTATATTCAACCTATTGCTTCGATATTTGATTCAGTTGTAGAGTGTGCAAAAAGTGCTGCTTACAGAGATCCTAGGTTCCCTCCTGTAAGCAAAGATGAAATTGACAAATTAAAAATAGAAATCTCTGTGCTAACGCAACCAAATAAACTAGAATACAAAGATAAAAATGATTTATTAAACAAATTAACAAACAAAGATGGTGTTGTATTAAAAAAAAGCTTTCATTCATCTACATTCTTACCTCAAGTTTGGGAAGACTTGCCAAACAAAGAAGAATTTCTATCGCATCTCTGCACTAAAGCAGGATTATTACCAGATGAATGGACTTCTGGCCAATTAGATATAGAAATTTATCATGTGGAAAAGTTTACTGAATAATTAAGCCTTCGCATGCATTGGATGAATTACCATTTCATTATCCTTTTTAAGACTAAATTCAACTTCTTCGCCTTTTTTTAATCCTAATGCATCACTAACTTCTTTAGGTAGTCTAAGAATTAAATTACTCTTAACTTGGCTTAATTTTAGATGAAATTTCTGTTTTTTCAGTTTATTCAATAATAAAATTCTTTGTACTTGATCTGGTTCATAATATTCTTCACCACATTTACTACATTTCCATCCATCTAGTTTATACTCATTAAACCTTAATCCTTTAGTGTATTTCATCACTTTTTTACATTTGTAACATTTCATTTTTTAGTAAATTTTCCAAGGTGTATTATTACCCAGACTTCTTCTTTCATTATTTCATGAAAATCCTTTGCTATTACAATATTAAATGTCTTATCTCTTCTATCAAGCCATTTCTCAATCTTGTTTTTAGATCTTTTTCTTCCATGATAACCTAATTCTAATATTTCTTTACAATCTTCAAGATCAAATCCATATTTCATTAACTCATTTAAAGCACTCTTTGATGAAGTTAATCTTAATCCTTTATACTTAACTGGCATATCCTGCCAACATATGTCTATAGAGTATGTCATTTTATTTAAACTTTTCGATTTTTTAGTTAAATTTACCTAAGAAAAACTACTATAAATAATCTTGTTCAAAAAACTTAGAAGATTTTCAACTATTTTGTAAAGATTACAATAATATTAAAATTTATCCAACATAACTCAATTGTTTTTTCTTTAATTCGTCCTGAGCAGATTTGCTTTTTGTTAATAAGCCTTTTAACTTATCTTCAAATTGCTCAGCTGTTTTTAACAATGGATCTGTTTTTACATTAATACCTAGATAGAAATCCAATGCTTCAATAATTTTTGCAGCTGCTTTACTGTCTGGTAAATTAGAATGTGTATCTGCAAAAAATGCTGTTGTTGGTTTTGTAGTTTTCAGTAATAATGCAGCAGTAACACCCATTATAATTCCTTCTTTTAATGGTTGTATTTTACTTTTCTTTAATTTAGCTTTAGCATCTTTATTTGTTGAATAATAAAAAGAAGATGGCTCTTCTACTTGAGCAGCTGTTCCAACGCCTTCTAAAGTTATAATTTCTTTTGCTTTTAATTGTACTGCAACATCTTTAATAACTTCTGCTAAAAGCCATTCTGTTCCATCTGTTCCAGTAATTGCATGAACTAATGCAATATTATGTTTCTTATTATAATAAATTCCAATTGGATGAACTAATTCTCCAGAATGTACAACAACTGTAGCTGGTAATTCTTCTAACCAGAACTTGCCAATAAATTCAAAATCCATATGTTGGAGAAGATATTCTGTTGCAATAGTCCCCACCAACCCAAAGCCAGGAAAACCTTCAATTAAGGTCACATTCTGAGGCTTTTTTAATAGTTCTATTTTCATATAGAAATTTTGGGTATTTGTATATATAAAGTTTGTTATTTAGAATAGATTTAGGATTTTGAAGTAATTACTCTTCCCAGTATAAATCATTGGGTTCTTCATTAGTTTTGAAAATTAACAAAACAAACTCTTCATCAGAATTATTAATAACTTCATGAACATCATTAGGTTTGCATAAGAATATATCATCTTTTTTTGCTAAGATTTCTTCTTTATTAAATTTCATGATTGCTTCGCCACTCCTTACATAAAATATCTCTGTTGTTTTTTTATGATAATGTGGTTTTATGCTTGTTTTTGGTTGGAATTTTACAATTTGGAATTTTGAACCTTTTTGTTGCAAATCTTTTTCATCAAAAGGAATATCTTTTAGATAAACAAACCTTTCTTTCCAATTTAGATTGTTTAATTCTTTTTTTATCATCTTACTAATATTTCTATTTTTCTATCATCTCTTGGACCATCTAATTCAACAAAAAATATTGATTGCCATGTTCCTAAAGATAATTTGTTATTTTCAACACTTATTGTTGCTTCAGAGCCCAATAATAGTGCTCTAAGATGTGAAAAAGCATTCTTTCTTTTATATTTATCTGCTTCTGGGATTGTTCTTTTAGAAAAATCATCATGATGATAATAAGAATTCTCTGGAATAATTGACTTAAGAAACTTTATTTTGTCTTTAATTAATCCTTCTTCATTCTCATTAACACAAATTGCAGTTGTTGTATGCAATGTTTTAACTACAACAATCCCTTCTTTGATATTATTTTTAGTAATTAACTCTTGTATTCCATTAGTTATATCATGGAAAGCTGTATGTTCTTTTGTGTTTATTGATATTGTGTGTTTAATCATAAACACTAGAACTAATATACATTATATCTAATTTTACCCTACATATGTAGGTTATTAACCTAATAATTGTTCAAGCCTTGGACCTATTTCTTCCACAGGTAAAACATAATCTACACAACCTGTTTGTACTGCATTATAAGGCATTGTATGATGTCTAGTTGGCTCTCTAGATAAAGTAGCTCCATTTTTAGATTTAACACCTTCAATACCATGTGCTCCATCGTTCTGCATGCCCATTAATATAAGTCCAATTGATGCTTCTCCAAATGTATCAGCAACAGCAGTAAATGCAGAATCAATTGGCATTTCTGTTTCTCTCCCTAATCCGAAAACATAAGATCCACTGGCTCCAACAAAAGAGAGTTCTCTTTTTATTCCATAAAATCCATCTAAATCAGCACCCCACCCCATTACAACTTCTGTTTCATCAATACCAACATAAATTACTCCAGGTTCAAGAGGTTTTCCATGCTCAATTCTCTTAACTCTTTTTCCATGAGCTGATAAATGATCATAAACATCATCTGCATGAACATGAGGAATGTAAATAACACAAGCATTTTCAGGAAGAGTTAAACTATCTAGAATAGTTTGTGCTTCCACCCAACCATCAGTTGAACTTCCAATAACTACAACTTTTGAAATATCTGTTGACATTAATTAAAGAAATAAGAACTAATATTTAAACATAATAGTTATTTACTACCCTTAGTAATATGTAAAAATGGTGTAAGTCCCCAATTTCCCAATACTGCACCACCACTCTTTGTTTGATTAAATTCAGTAACAGGTCTAAAATGCAAATTAAAATCTTCTCCGGAATAGTCCCAAGGTTTTTCATGTATATCAAATGGATCTTCAAAAGTTATTGCTGTTTCAGGAATCCAAGATGGTCGACGATATCTATTCAACCATGTATTTGTATACAGGCCATCTGTATTTAGAATACCTAAAACTGCTTGAGAATTATCACCCATTACTCTTAATATTTCTCCAAAAGCAACTCTAAGTTCATTCACAGATATTTTTGTAAGAAACTGAAATGAATAAACCATATCAATTGATCCATCTCCATAAGGTAATGTAAGTGCACTTCCTGTTCTTCTCTCGAGGTTGGACCTAGTATAAGCCATTGTTGAACCACATAAATCAACAGCTTTTACCTCAACTTGATCACCGTATTTTTCTGCAATTTGGTATGCAGCTTTATTTAATGGGCCGCATGCTACATCCAAAACAACTGCCCTTCCTTTTTCTGCAATAATTGCTTCTATTGATCTTGATATTGCATGACCTGTCCAATAATCAATATCACTTGTATCTTGTTCAGGTGGAGTTTGTTCTAGGTCTCCAAAAGTTCTATCAGTTAATTGGAAAACTAAATTTACATCTTCTCTAGCAAGAAGCCAACCAAATTCTCCCCCATATGAAAGATGATATCCATCTGGAACTGTAAGTGCATCCCTATATTCTAAATGTTCTCTAGGTATATCTGTACTCATTTTACAAAGAAATTAACATACTATTATAAACCTTACTCCTTACCAGAATACCCAAATATCTGCGGAATTAATTTCCTTTCTGCTTTTCTCAAATGTTCTTGATAAGTTACTCTAGAAACATTCATCATTTTAGCTAATTTACTTAAATCAATCTTCCTTGGAAATTCATAATAACCACTCATTATTGCCAGATGAATTGCCAATTTCTGCTTTTCAGTTATCTTTGGCATTATGTGGGGGATAAATAAATCAGTGAAATCTTTTTCTTTTATTGACAACATTTCAACATTAAAGTGTTTTTTGAAAGTATTATATAATTCAGTTATTGTTTCTTTTTCCCAAGCACCAAAATACCAATCTTCTTTTCCATTCTTATGAACAATTGGTTTTAATAAAAAAATCTTTGGAGTATAATAATTAGTTGTATGGAAATCTTTAACATCCATTCGTAAATGAGACAAATAAACATTCCCAGAACCATTAAAATTCAAACATCGTTTATCTTTCTTAATTGCTTTGATAAATTTATCAATATTTTTGCCAGTCAAAATATTAACATTTGTATGATAAACATATTTGCCTTCTTTATATGAAGTTAATGGATACATAGAAATAACAACATCATATTTAGATGAATTCTCTAGATAAATACAATTCTTATGCCAAACTTTAAAGTGTCCTATCCACATTTTGTCCTCAGCCACTAACTAATCTCTGCATTATATCAAATGCTCTTGTTACATCTTTCTGATGTAAAATTAAAGTCATTTCTCTTAATGTAGAAACTAATTCAATTATATTAATATTTTCCCAAGATAATTCTCTTGTAACAACATAAAACAAACCATATTGTTCAATTGCATCTAATGGAATCATTACACTAAGTGATCCAAGATTTTCAATTACTTTTACTACTTTTTCTTTTTCAAAAACCTTTTCAAATCTTTTTCTATACTTTTTATTAGAAATTATAGTTACTTCATGTTGACCTTGAGTAATTGTTAAACTATCCCCTTGATTAAAGTCAACTATTTGGTATAGTTTTTGCAATTGTTGAAATATTGTAGGTGTTTTTTGAACAGTTATCTCAAACAAATTAGATTTTAGAGTTATATCTGTATTTTTATCAAACTTCACCCTTGCTAACTTTGCTTTGTCAATATTTTCAGCTGTTCTTCTCAAAGCCATCATTACTGCAGAATGTTTGACTTCTTTTTCTAGTATAGCTTCTATTTCTGGCTTTAATTCATCTGCTAATGATCCATAATTGATTATACCTCTAGCCAAGGCCTCTTCTATAAATGGACGCTTTCTAACCATATCCTTTACTAATTGCATAACTGTAACCATAACAATCACCTTTATTTTTGTTATAATAATAACAGTAAGTTATTATAGTATATAAACCTTACTATTATATTAAAGGTGATTGCCTATCTCCTTGGGCAATACCTTCCTTTGGTTTCAAAATAATGAGGGTGTAAACAATGAGCGGAAATGAAGATAGAGATTGGCTTACAGAAGAATGTACTACTGGTGCAGATGTTGATACAGTAGCTTACGACACTGGAGAGAGATTCACAGATATTAATTATGCAATAATTAGTGGAGCTTTAGAAAGATTCTTTGGAACAGAAGTTGCGGCAGATTCTGAAAGCATAACAGCAGCATTAGCAGCACGTAATGGTGATCTTGGAACAGCTGTACAACATTTATTAGATCATGTACCTGGTGATCTTGATGTTGAACTTGCACAGGTCTTACCAATTAGAACATACGGACTTGGAGAACAATTAGGTGGCCAATATCTTGGCAGACTTGAAGAAATTCAACAACTAACTCCAGAACCTTATGATACTTCAACTGGTGCAGATTATTTATAAGAATTTTCTTTCTTTTTTATTTATACAGCAACCCTAATAGTTTCCATAGCTTCACGTCCTGGAACTGCATAAGAAGATCCTACAACATATTTCTTAGAATCAAAACCTAATTCAGTACAATATCTTTCTAAAGTTCCCCTATGAATTCTTTTAGTTACACCTGTAAATACTCTACTAATTTGTGGGGACTGTGTACCTAATCTTTTAGCTAAAGAAACTTGATCATTGATGTCTTCATAATTAGGATCTGCAAATAATTTAATTAAATCACTAACAAATAAATCCATATTTACTTGTCCATCTGAATAAGATTCTTGTGGTTTGAAATATTTCATAGGTTCGCAATCATAAACCCTACACAATTTTGCAAGTGTTAAATGTGTTATTCTTGATGTTCTTTGTTCAATAATCTCAGTGAGATGATCCCTATTAAGGCCTGCTTCTTGAGCTAATTTTCTTTTATTCACTCCCTTACATTTTCTTCCAGGAGATGCTCTCATATATTCAATAGTATCTTGTGCTAATAATTCCAAATCTATCTCTCTAACCATAAAAACAAGGTAATCACATACTGTTTTTAAGCCTTTCTGTACATAGATAGGTTTTTAAACTAACCAAATTCCCAATGAGAAATGGGTGCAGAAGAACTAATAAAAACACTTGAAAAAGGTTCTAAAGTAAGAATTAGACATATTGATAGTCAAGATTGGAATGAAGGAGTTTATGTTGGTGAAGAAGACCTTGATGATCCAGTCTATACTTTTTGTTGGAGATCTGGACCAAGACCAATGATATTAGGAGAAAAACTTATTGTTGGTGTTTATGTAGATGCTGATGATGTAAAATTAAGTATTCAAAAAGCAGGAGATGTTTATGAAGTTCTATATTCCTCTGGAATAAATTTTGCTTATTCTAAAGAACAAATAAAAAAAGACCTTGATGGATTAGATGAACATGTAATGAAAACAACATTGCAAAGATATGAAACATTAAATGAACTTTTAGAAGCACAAGAATAATTCTAAACATTTTTAAACACCCAGTTTTCCTGCCAAGTTATGGGTGTTGAAACTATTGCGGTAGAAGGTGGGTCTGATATTAAAGTAGGTGATACTATTACTGTTCTTTATCTACATGATCGTCATCTTATGGGTAAGCCAATGACTTATGTTGGAACTTATGAAAGAGATGATGAACAAATATATTGTTTTAGAGGAATAAACAGAAAAATGCTCCCTAGTAATTCTGAAGAAACAATAGTTGGAATAGATATTATAGATAATGAAAAGTTAAAAGTTGTTCAAAATAATGGAGAATATAATGAATTTGGATTAATAAATGGTGAAGTAGCAATAGTAAAATACAAAGGTCATACAAATTTCATACAAGATGGCTACAAACCAAGTGAAGCAACATTCATTGATGAACCACATCCATTAATGTCACCAACTACCATGGAAGCATTTTTAAGAGAAACTTAATCTTTCTTACCTTTCTTTTTCTTAACATAACTTTTCTTTGCGCTAGTACTTCCGTCTTCAGTGAACTTTTCAGTGTTTCTACATTTAGGAAAGTTATCACAACCTAAGAATGCACCGTAAATACTTCTTCGAACTTTCAATGTACCTTTTTTACATTTAGGACACTTTTTCTCCAAAGCTTCCATTTCTTTCTCTGTTTTTTCAGTGCCTTCTTCAAATTTACTTTTACACATTGGATTTATACAAAGAATTTGTGGTCTTTTCTTAGCTTTAATAACTTGAACCATTGGATGATTACATACTTCACATATTTTATCAGTTACTTTTACCATTGCATTAGAAGGTAATTTAAAAGTTACTGTACAATCTGGATATTCACTGCAAGCTATAAAATAACCAAACTTACCTCTTTTAATCATTAATGTTCCTGAGCATTTTGTACATGGACCAACTGTATTTGCTTTTGTTTGAGCTTCACGATGCTTCTCAATTAAACCTTCACCAATTTTCTTTTCATGTTTCTTAAAATTAGTCAATATTTTTATCAATAATTCCTTAGCTTCTGCTAAAACTTCTTCATTTTTCTTCTTACCTTGACGAATTTGATCCATTTCGTTTTCAAAGTGTTTTGTTAATTCCTCGTCGACAATTCTAGGACAATACTTAGCCAAAGTATCAATTGTATGTATTCCTAACTCTGTTGCATGTATTGGAGTACCGTCAATATAATTTCTAAAATAAAGTGTCTCTACAATAGTAGCACGAGTAGCTTTTGTACCTAAACCACGCTTTTCAAGTTCCTTAATAATTGAAGCTTGTGAATATCTTTTTGGTGGTTGTGTTTCTTTGTCATGCTTTATTATCTTCTTATTAATTACAGAAGTACCAACTTCAACTTTTGGTAATTCTTGTTCTTCTAATCTTACATAAGGAGCATAGAATTTATGCCAACCTTTGTCTATTGTTCTTGTACCTTTTGCAATAAATAATTCTTTATTAATATCAATATCAATTGTATTAGTTTCTCTAGTTGCAGCTTCACAAAAAGTAGCCATAAACCTTTTTACAATTAAATCATAAACTTTTATTTTAGTTCCTTCGACATTTCCAGCTGGTTTATTACCTGTTGGATAAATAGCAGGATGTGCTGGATCTGTTTTCTTACCATTTCTTGGTTTTAATGATTTCTTACCTAATAATTCACTAGCTAATTCTGAATAATTAGTTTGTTTTGCTAAAGCTGTTAAAACTTTTTTATATTCAATAGATTCTGGCAATTGTTGAGAAGAAGTTCTTGGATATGAAATATAACCAGATGTGTATAAATCTTGTGCAATTTCTAATGTAGCTTTTGGTTGTATTCTATGAACTCTAAAAGATTCTATTTGTAATGTTGTTAAATCAAATGGATGTGGAGCTTGTTGTTTGAACTCTTTCTTTTTTACATCAACAACTTTTCCATTCTTACCATTAGTATTCTCAACTATTTTAGAAGCTTCTTCTTTATCAAATATTTTACCTTTTTTATGCATAGCAACTATATCTTCTTTAGTTACTTCTCCTTGTAATTCAATTTCCCAAAATGGTTCTGGTTTAAATGCTGCAATTTCTTTTTCTCTGTCGACGATAATCTTCAAAGCAGGACCTTGTACTCTTCCAGAACTTAAAACTTTGAATGATCCAGCTGCTTTTATTGATAATGTTAATGCTCTTGATAAATTAATACCATAATCCCAATCTAATTCATGTCTTGTTAATCCGGCATTAACTTGGCCCCATTCTAATGTTGGTCTTGCATTTGCATAACTTTTTCTTAATTCATCTTTTGTTAATGTGGAGAATTTCATTCTTCTTGCATCTTTTTTCTTGCAAGCAAATCTTAAAACATTATAACCAATAACTTCTCCTTCAATATCAAAATCAGTAGCTACTAAAAAGGAATCTGCATCCTTACATAGTTTTTTTAATGCAGTTACATACTTTGAAGAGAACTTTGCAGACTTTTGCACTTGTGAAGTTGGTTTCCATTCAACATTAAACACAGGATAAGTCCATTTTCCTTTATCTTTTTCAGTTAAAGAATATAGATGACCAACTGCAGATCCAACTACAATATCTTTATCTCCATGAGTAACTTGATAGTATGGAACACCATTAATTGCGTTCTTAATTGCCTTACCATCAGCTAGTGCATCTGCTATTTTTTTAGCTGCATTTGGCTTTTCTGTAATAATTAATTCATAAGACATGAAAAACCATTAATAAACAAGTTATATAAAAGTCTTTGGGGGGTTATTTATAAATAGGTAATGGAAATTAGGAAAAATCAACTATCAAAAATTGGTAAATCAGTATAATCTTGAACTAAATTTGTATTGTCCCCATAGAATATTCTTAACTCTTCAATTCCAGATTCAACTGGCTCTGATGTTACATTATAAAAAGGATGATCAGCACAATAACTTTGAATTCCATGTGAAACACCATTAAAAAATAGTTCACAATCTCCTAAAATAAGTCCCTGCATAACATCAAAACTTGTATGTACAGAATACCCTAAATCCACTGCTGTTTGTGCAGTGGCTTTTACACAAGCATTTTGATAAATTCCCATTAAAATCAAATCAGTGACACCCAGTTCTTGTAATTGTTTATTTAAGTTAGTATCATTAAAAGCATCTGACTCGGGTTTTTTTAGAGAAATCCAATTATCTTCTCTATATTTTGCTAATTCCTTAGTTGTTGTAGATTCATCTCTGTGTCCACTGTATACAACATCTTCAAAATTTATATCAAACACAGGCATATCCAAAGAATTTGCTTGTTGTAGAACAGCTGCCATATTTGGAAGCTCTGCTTTTAAATTATAAAGAAGAGGTTTCTCATATTTTCGATGAATTGATTGATCAAAAGAGTCACTCCCATCAAATTCCGAATCAATGAGCAAAACAGCATATTTCTTATCTTCTACTTCAGAAGCCCCTTGCTTTTCTTCAGAAAGTATTTCTTCAATACCATCTGAATTAGATGCTAAATCTGGTCTACTCTTTATTGTATCGCAACCACTACCTAAACCTATTGTAAGTGCAGTATATGTATATATCAAAGCTTTAGCTAACCAATTCATAGAAAATCTGAAAAAGAGATAATATATAAGTCTTTTGGTTTTTTAGTACTAAATAGTAATTAAATAAGCAATTAGCATTACTTGAAATATTTTAGCAAGAAAGCGTAATACATGTATATAAGCTCTTATTTGGCTGATTTATGGAGTCTAAGGAATCTAAATCTTTGGTTGCTGACAAGCAACTTAGTTTTCGTTCCAAAACGAAAACTTTGATTGTATTTCAAGATAAGAAAATCAGAAGAATCTGGCATAATAATAAATGGTATTTTTCAATAGTTGATGTAGTTCAAGCATTAACAGAAAGCCCAACTCCTAGACAGTATTGGGGTAAAGTGAAAGATAGAGAATTTGAACAACTCCAGTTGTCCCCAATCTGGGTACAACTGAAATTACCTGCTTCAGATGGTAAATATTATGCTACAGACTGTGCAGATACAAAATCTATGTTTAGGATAATTCAATCAATACCTTCTAAAAAAGCTGAACCATTCAAAAAATGGTTGGCTCAAGTAGGATATGAAAGAATCGAAGAGATTGAAAACCCAGAAATTGCTCAAGATAGAGTCAAGAAATATTATGAACTTAAAGGTTATCCAAAAGAGTGGATTGATAAACGCTTGAGAGGAATTGCTATAAGACAAGAACTTACAGATGAATGGAGACAAAGGGATGTAGAAGAAGGCAAAGAGTTTGCAATCTTAACAAATGAAATAAGTAATGCAACATTTGGAAAAACTACACAAGAACATAAAAAATTCAAAGGATTACAAAAGAAAAATCAAAACTTAAGAGATCATATGAATGATTGGGAATTAATCCTTACAATGATTGGTGAGAAAGCTACTACTGATATTACTACTGCAAAAGATTCTAGAGGATTTAAAGAATGTAAAAATTCTGCAAAAGATGGTGGAAGCATAGCGAAACATACAAGAGAAGAACTAGAACAAAAGACAGGAAAGTCTGTAGTTTCTGAGGAGAATTATTTACACTTAGATAAGAAGCTTATCAAAGGAGTAAAGAAAAGTATGAAGCAAGCAAAAGCTGGAAAGGGAAAAGTAATGAAATCTGAGAAAGATATGGATGAATATTCTAAAGAATTGTAAAAGAATTTATTCAACTGGACCTTGAACACCATAATCAGGAGCACCTAATGCATGAAAGTCTTCTTCTTCTGTTAAGTATTCTAAACCAAGACCATCTTCACCAACAATAGCTAATTGTCTATTTGGTCCACTAAGTCTATCAACAAAAACAATTTCACCATTATTTGTAAAAACAGGATCAACACAATCATGACCTGCTAATTCTGGATTAAGAACTTGTGTAAGATTATTTCCATCTGCATCAACAATGTAGAGTTCATGATTTTCTCCACCTGTATCAGCTGCTGAGGAAAATACTAATCTTTTTCCATCAGGAGACCATTCAGCTCCTGAATAACTAATACGTCCCATATTAGTAAGTCTTTGTTCATTAGTTCCATCAATATTTGCTACATAAACATCATGTTCAGCTTTATCTTGACCATAAATCTTTTTTACATATGATATTTTTTGTCCATCAGGCGAAACATTAACAGCCCATGCACCTTCTCCATATTGTTCTCCAGCTACTGCTCTTTCTGTTCCTAAAACATCATCTAAATCAGCTGTCATTACTTGACCAGCTGTACACCCTTCATCATCACAACCAAAAGGTCTTAGTGTTGCATAAACAAGTGTACCATCTTCAGTTACTTGTGCAAACTTATCTTCTTCATCACCTTCAGCTCCTGTTTCAATAGCTGCTTGAGCAGAACCATCTGGTGCCATTAAATAAGGTCTATGATGTCTACTTCCTCTTCCATTATTTCCATTTTGTTTTGAAACTACAATATAACTTCCATCAGGAGACCAGATTGGATGAGAAGCACCAAATTCTGGAAAATCAGTTACTTGTGAAAGTTCATAAGAATCCAAATCTAATCTATATATTTGTCTTGGTTCACCTTTTGCAGGACTAGCATGAAATAATATTGAACCATCTTCAGTTGCATGATCTGCTGCAGTATCTGTATCTGAAACATCATTATCAGGTTCTGTACAACCAATACCAAAATAAGCCATTATAGCTGTAGGTAGTACTGCTGCAGCTACTCTAACTCTTCTAGGTACAGAATTTGCTAATCTTTGTACTAGATTCATACATAATCTGAGGAATGTACTAGTATATAAGTCTTTCTATTTCACTATATAAAAGTAGTAATTAACCAAGAATTAGTATAGGGATTTGTATACTGGCTAATCCAACTTTCTTGCATAACCTTCTGTAGCATTAAGATATGCATTATCTCCTGTTTGAAAAACACTAGTTGCATTACCTGTTCCTATAATACATGGCAATCCAAATTCTCTTGATAATTGAGAAGCATGACTTGCAATTCCTCCTTCATCTGTTATAATGCCACCTTGCCAAGCACCTTCTTCACTAATTCTTCTTAATTCAACTACATAATCTGGATGGATATTCATACAAACCATTAAATCTGCTCCAGATAAAGAAGCAACTTGAGATTGATTTCTAACAACTCTTGCTAATCCAGTAACTTCTCCTGGATAAGCCCTCTGTCCCCTAACTTCATCTTCTCCAGAATAAACCATTGGAGTTTCTACTTCATTTTCATAATCTTCAAATAATCTAATATCTCCGTCATACATTATTAAAGCAAAACCTTGTTTCCTAGCTTCAATGTTTTTTTGATAATCTTCTACCAAAGAAGGATCTTGTGCAAGAGAAACAAATTCATGGGGTTCTAAATAAACCAAATCACTTACTTCTAAACCACTAGCATCTGCTACTTTAGAAAACACCGGATGCATATGATAAGCTGCTCGATTAATTGCATCCTTTCTTTGTGTTTTTAATAAAATTAATTTACGTAATGTATCTATTCTTTTTTTATCTTCTCTTAAAAAACCCAATTCACCATATAATTCTACAATCCTTCTTTGAGATACTCCCCATGATGAAAGTAATACCCTATATCTACCCATACAATCTTCATTAAGAACTCCTTTAATTCTATTAATTACAATTTCTGGTGTCCATAATTCTCCTTTAAAATGTCTTGTTTCAATCCAAGCATACCTATCAACATAATTTTGTAAATATGTAGCTAACCAAGTTTCACCTAATGCTTCAAACAATTCTTGACCTTGTTTTTCTTGAAATAACTTAGTTAATTCCCTAGAATTTTGTATAGCTCCTGCAATTCTATATAATGACTCTTGTTCTTTTTGTACTGCAAACTTCATATGAGGAGTACTAAAAGTTTCTCTAAGTTCTCTAACAGGATGTTCAGGTGTTGCATATTTTGATAATATTTGACCCATTTGTTCAGCAACAATTCCCTCAACAACAACAGGAAACACAGGTAAGAAAGGCATAACTCTACAAACTTTATCAAAGTAAGCTCCAAGAACTACTGCATCACTTCCAACCTTGTCTCCTTTACTAAAAGCAACTAGTTCTTCACATTCCTTTTCACAAGCTATAACAAGTTCTTCTAAATAGTTTCCTTGATCTACTTTAGCTCTAACTTTTAATCTAAGTTGTTCTAATTCTCTTTCATCATGATAAATATCTCCATGATCTATTTTACGACCACTTAAAACAACACCATCTAGTCCCAAAACTTCTGCTGTATAATCTCTTATACCTCTCTGTACAAGAGACTCAAATAATACACTCATATCCCTATGTAAAACATATTTCCATCTCATCTTGCTACACCTGCAGGTAAATATACTTCTGTTGTAATATCTCTATTTTGCGTTACATGAATAATATTTCCAGCAATAGTAAATTCAATATCTTGACGAGGACCAAAATAATTTCTTATTTTACTAGCAATCTTTCCTAATTCAAATAACTCTTTTGGACTTAAAACCTTTGGTCTTGATGGATCTCTTCTATCAAGAACCCCGTCTGCATTAATATAACTTGCAAAACTTTGATTACTTGGAACAACATGAGCAACATATAAAGAATCCTGGTCTAAAACATAAGTTGTTGGAGTTATTTCTCCTGCAACTAATGGTTCACATAATCCTTCACATGCTTCAATTAAAATATGTCCATCAACATCTGTATACATAACTCCTGAACTAACACCATTCAACATTTCTTGTATAAGAACAGCCATTTGATTACTTGATGGATCTAAACCAGTAGTTATAGTATAAGAAAGTGCTCTTGGTGAAAATAAAGAAGCCCAACATCTTTTAATCCCAGAAACAATTTCTCTTCTATCTCGTAAATTCGTAAAAGTATCAAATATTCCTGCAAAAGATCTTCCTTGTTCTCCTTCTCTTCTTACCATATCTTCATAAAGTGCACTTGATCTTGTTGCAGTACTAGGACTTCCTAATTCCTTATAAGCATGAAAAACCGGGTCAAATAAACCATGAACATCTGTATCAAGAATTGCATGCCTATATTCTGCTGATAACCTCCTAATATCTCGAGGATCTGTTCCGATTCTTTCTAATCTATCTGGTAATTCTCTTATTTTACTCATTAAACTTGATTCTTCAAGAAACTTCCGATACAAAACAGTTGTAACAACAAACCCATCTGGGACATTAAGCATACGACAACACAATATCTGATTAGTTGCTTTTGTGCCTAGTAATGATCTATTTGGTTCTCCATACATCACATCTGTAAAATTCACTATTTCTGGACCTCCTACCCTATCCATTGGTTGTCTATTTATTCTTGTTCTTCTTTGTTCTTCAGGAAATTTTCTTGTTGTGTGTTTTCTAATAGGACCAGTAACAATTCTATCAATAGATCCTCCTTCTAAATTAGATGGATCTGCACATACATTAAGTATAGCATTGTCTGGAAGTCTTGTATGTATTCCAGTTACTCCAATAATTGTTGGTATTTTATATTCTCTTGCAATAGTTGCTGCATGAGATGTTAAACCTCCTTCAGAAGTTATAATTGCGCCTGCTAATGGAAATAAAGGAAAATAACTATCTGTTGTTCTTGGTGCAACTAAAATATCTCCTTTACTAAATAAACCATTATAAGTTTCATAATCTACAACAACTCTAGCAGTACCAACTGCTTCTCCTGGGTATGCTACAGTTCCAAGAAAGTTTGTTTCGTGTTTTGGCTCTTCTCTTGCTCTTATATCTTCAACTTCACTACCAACATACATTCTTTCTCTACAATTCTCAACAACCCATAAAAACTCATCTTTTCTAGCTCTATGTTTTTCTAAATCTAAATCTCCTTTAACTAATAATCTATGAATATCTTCTTCTAACAAATATCTTGTATCTTCTGGTCTTATTCCGTAACGTGCACACAACTCAGTTCTAAATGGATGAAGACAATAAGCACCATAAGACATTCCTTCTGCTTTGAGATTTTTCATCTCTACTAAAGTCCTTAATGATCCTAAATATCTTCTATGTGTTTCATCAATACCTAACTCACTAATTAATCTTTCTTCTTTTGCAAGAATCGCATCTAAGTCAGACTCTGCTTGTGATGTTTTCGTAGTTAATCTTCTTTTAATTTCACTTACAAAAAACTCAGTATCTCTTATTGGACCTGTCCATTTATAGAAAACCCATTGAAATTCTTTTATGTGCTCTTCAAGTTTATTATAGAATTCACTTCCTTCAATACCTCTCAATATTTCACTTGGAGATCCATCAAAAGTAGTCCTAAGTGTAGGACTTGCTTTAATATCAAAAACCAATTCATCTAAACTTGTTTCCCAATGATGCAATGGGGTTGGAACCCTTGGTTTTGTAAATGTAGCTAAAACATCTTCAAATTTCTCAGAATCTAAACCCAATGACAAAAGATACTTATTAATTTCTGGTTCTAAAATAAATCCTCCAAATAAAATTGGCATAACACCATAAAAACCCAATGACCAATAATTATTTGCAACAATTGAATATGCGCCCCTAAAACCAACCTCATTTGCTCCACTAAAATCAATTTGAGCAAACCTCATTGAAGATTGTCTTAGAACATTAACTCGTCTTTCTGCTTCAGTATAATGAAGTTCTAGAAATTCAGGATCTTCTATTATTCTTTCTAAAAAAACTCTTCCTACTGCTTCTACATCTTCTCTTAGAAAATATTTCCATGATCTTCCATTTGACCAACGATGTAACATTCCAACTGGTCTACCAAACTCTCTTTCCATATCATGACCTGATAAAGCAGATCGTCTAAATATCTCTAAAGTCAGGAAAGGTACAGATCCACCAGGACTTGAATTAGCATAGAGCCAAGTAAGCCATTTTTCTTCATTAGACAACTTCAACACCCCAAAATTAGCCCCCTAAATAATAAGGTAAAGTAAGCTTATTTTTATATGTTCTCCTTCGTTGTTACTAATTGAGGGTATTTTTACTTAGTTTATGTGAAAGATTTAGAAATCATGATAAGGTAAATGCCATAGTTCTGGCTCCATTTCCATTCTACTTGATAATTTATAACCAGAAATTAACATTTTTGTTGCTAAACCCCCTAATTCTTGCCTGAAAATTTTTGATTCTGTTGGAAACCTTGGGTTTATTTTTTTTACATAAAGATCGAATCCAACTTGTCTTTTAGATATTAATCTTAGATATTTTTTAGGAAAAGGTGACATTATAATATCTACTACTCGATTTTCACCTTCTCCAGAAAACTCAAGTAATCCTCTCAAAGTATCCAAATTACCATTTTCTCCAACAAGTGTTCCAGCATAAAACAGATCAAGATGTGTTCTTGACAAAGGTCTGTCTGTTATTTTAGAATCATCACTTACACTTGGTTCTTGATAATCAGGAGTCATAACTTCATAACCACACTTTAACAACAAAACTGCTAAAGCACCAATTTCACTTAAATTAACTTTTGATTTAAGACCTTCGCCTTCTGATGGAACAGATTTTAGTGTAGAATAAAAATCAAATACAACTTCATCACCAACTTTTGAACAGACAGATGTTAGACTTGTAGTAGACCAAGATTTTGGAATAACTTCCCCTACAGCTAACTCAAGAGTTCTCTCTAAGTCACTTAATCTTCCTCCTTTACCTACAACAGTAAATACATGTCTTTCAGGAGTTATATAATCTGTCACATTTCGAAGGTAAGTAGAATTAGTATATTAATATTCTTATTCAATCTCAACATCCAAACTAATATCTAATGCATTTGCACTAAGTGTTAGTGCAGAACCAACTGAAATATAATCAACTCCTGTTTGTGCGATTTCTGAAACACTTTCTAAAGTTACATTACCAGAAGCTTCTATCTTAATCTTTTTATCATGTTTTCTAATCCAATCAACTGCGATTTCCATTTCATCTAAGCTTAGATTATCTAACATAATAATATCTGGTTTTTCTTTTATAGCTTCTTTAACTTGATCAAGTGTTTTTATCTCAACTTCAATTTTAATTCCTTTTTTACGTTTCTTCTTAGCCAATGAAATTGCTTTCTTAATACTTCCAGCAACAGTAATATGATTATCTTTAATTAAAATCATATCATACAAACCAAACCTATGGTTTTCGCCTTGACCAGTTTTCACTGCATACTTTTCTAAAGTTCTCCAACCAGGTGTTGTTTTTCTTGTATCAAGAACTTTAGCTTTATGAACAGAAGCTAATTTATTTAGTTTGAAAGCTTGCGTAGAAATCCCACTCAAGTGTTGCAGAAAATTCAATGCAACTCTTTCTGCTTTTAATATTGATCTTGCATTTCCTTGAACTTGTGCAATAATATCATCTTTTCTAATAATATCTCCATCTTTCTTTTCTGTATTAAATTTTATTTTCTTATCAACAGCCTTAAAAACCTCTTGAGAAAAATAAATACCACATAGAATTCCATTTTGCTTCGCTTTGATTACAGCAGTAGCTGTTTTCCTAGGAGGAACAATAGCTTCTGAAGTAATATCTCCTTTTCCAATATCTTCTTCTAGGGCTTTTTTTAGGATAATAGTAAATTCCTTGTTCATATTACTAGAATATATTAGTTAATTTAAAAATATTACTACAAATCACAAACAATATTAATACTTACAATACTCCACATACATGGACAAAGAACTCTTTGAAGAAATAAAGCAACATCTTAATGAAAAATTACCTAAATTCTCTGATAACGAATATGTAGCTTTTCCAAAACAAGATTATGAATTAGTAAAGATTGAAAAGGAAAACTTCCATCAATTACCAGAATTAATATCAGAAAAGAAAATAACTTTCATAGATGGTGGCAATTCTTCATTATTAGAAGCACCTAATTTCTCTTTACAATTAATTAGAGTGGCTGCTGTGACTTATAAAAACAAAAAAAGATTAACAATTGAGAGAAAAGATGTTTATTGTTTAGTAAATAGTGAAAAGTCTAATGATGATATTCTTTTCAAAGCAAAAATATTCCAAGACAAAGACAAAATCTTCCAAAAAGAAGAATTCACACTCAATTCTATGGACCAAACAATCAAAAAAGGAAATCACAGAGCAAGGATTGATGAAATCAATAATATTATTAGAAAATTCTTAGAATTAGAATTCGCTACATTAATAACAGATAAAACAGATGTTATTGTTCTTGATAATTCTCTGCAAGCATCAATAACAGGTGAACAAGAGTATTTCAATGATTTATATCAAAAAGCAATAGAAAACAACACAATAATTAGTGGCTTAACTAAAACAACACACATGATGACAAACAACGGCAATAGTGTTGCTGCATTATTGCAAGATATTGGTGAAGATACATGGTATTATTCTCCATTAGTCCATTCTAAGACAAGTTCTCACCAAGCAGACATTGCTTTTCTAAAATTGCATGAAAAAGCACAGCATGTTTTTAGATTTGAAATATACAAAGAACAAAATGAATTAATAAATGAAGTTATTGCATTATTAAAACAACAATCACATGATCCTGTTTTCTTTGGTTATCCATATGGATTAATACAAGCAGACACATTCGCAAGAATAACAAACAAAGAAAAAGACTATGTTTTAACTAAATTCTTAGCTAGATTCGGCAATGATTTTAAGAAGTTAAAGAAATACATGACTGCAATAGACGCCCATAGTATACTAGATAGTATTGGATAGTACCTAAACATTTATAAAGAATCAGCAGTTTTTGCCTATTATCAAAGCTGAGCCGCCTATAAATTAGGGAAATCATACAAAATGATTGCAGGTTCGGGGTGTTAAAAATGGCAGAATTTAAACTTGTTATTGGAGATCCAAAATCCAAAAAATGTTTTCAAAGAGAAGTTAAAGACGATTTAGCTACATCATTTCTAGGTAAAAAGATTGGCGAAAAGATAAGAGGCGAATCTATTGATCTAACTGGTTATGAATTTGAAATAACTGGCGGTTCTGATTATTGTGGTTTCCCAATGAGAAAAGATGTTCCAGGCCAAGGTAGAAAAAGAATTTTAAGTACCGCTAGCACTGGAATTAAAGCATTAAAAAAGAAAAGAAGGAAAAACAAAGTTTTCCAAAAGTTTAATGATTCTAGACAAAGAAGAATCGTATGCGGAAATACTATTCATGAAAAGATTCATCAAATTAACTTGAAAGTCTTAAAAGCTGGAAAAGCTTCATTAGATGTTGCAGAAGTTTCCGAAGGTGAAGGAGATGCAAAACCTGAAGCACCAAAGGAAGAAGCTAAAGTAAAAGAAAAACCTAAGGCTGAAGTAAAAGAAGAAGCACCAAAGGAAGAGAAACCAACTGAAGAAGTGAAAGAAGAAGCTAAGCCTGAACCTAAAGAAGAAAAAGCAGTTGAAGCTCCTAAGGAAGAAAAGAAAGAGGAGCCAAAAGAAGAAACTCCTAAAAAAGTAAAGGAAGAACCAAAAACTGAAGAGAAAGTTGAGGAGAAACCTGTAGAAGAAAAGAAAGAAGAACCTAAACTTTCCGAAGGAAAGCAAGAAGCCGACAAGGCTTCTGTGAAGGAAGAGTGAAATAAACAGTGGCAAAAGCAAAAGAAATAATCCAACCAGAAATTAACATTGGTTTAGTTGGACATGTAGACCATGGTAAGACTACACTAACTGAACAATTATCTGGGAAATGGACTGATACACACTCTGAAGAAATCAAAAGAGGAATTACAATAAGACTTGGTTATGCTGACGCTACTTTCTACAAAGATAAAAAAACTTTCACAGCTAAAAAAACAAAAACTGCAAAACTTCTAAGAAAAGTTTCTTTTGTTGACGCACCTGGACACGAAAGTTTAATGGCTACAATGTTAGCAGGAACTACAATTATCGACGGTGCACTACTATTAGTGGCAGCAAATGAAGCCTGTCCACAACCTCAAACAAGAGAACATTTACAAGCTTTACAAATCTTAGGTGTTGAGAAAGTTATTGTTCTACAAAATAAAGTTGATTTAGTTGATAAAGAAAGAGCATTAAAAAACCACGAACAAATAAAAGAATTTCTAAAAGGAACTCCTTATGAAGATGCTCCTATTATTCCTTTATCTGCAAGACAAAACATTAATGTTGGAAAAGTTATTGAAGCAATTGAAACACATATACCAACTCCAAAAAGAGATCCTAAATTAGATCCAATGATGTATATTGCAAGAAGCTTTGATATTAACAAACCTGGATCAGAAATTAATAATATTAAAGGTGGTGTTCTTGGCGGTAGTCTTATTCAAGGAAAATTAAAAGTTGGAGATGATATTGAAATAAAACCAGGATATGGTGTAGAAGAAAAGAATGTTAAGGTTTTCAAACCAATAAAAGCAAAAATAACTTCTTTAATGACTGGTGGAAAAGCTGTAAAAGAAGTTGGACCAGGTGGAAGCATTGCATTATTAACAGAATTAGATCCTGCAATAGTTAAATCAGATGCATTAACAGGTGGAGTTGTAGGTTTACCTGATAAATTACCAGAAACAAGATATGAATTAACCTTAGAAACACATTTACTTGAAAGAGTTGTGGGTAGTGCAGAAGAACTTACTGTAGAACCAATTAAAAAGATGGAACCCTTAATGTTAAATGTTAATTCTGCTGCAACTGTTGGAGTTGTTACAGAATTAAGTAAGGATTTAATTAAATGTAAATTAAAATTACCAGTTTGTTGCGAAGTTGGAGCTAGAGTAACTATTTCTAGAAGAGTTGTAAATAGATTTAGATTAATTGGTTATGGTTTGTTAAAGGAATGATACCCCCAACCAGTAACTAATACCAAAAGCTTTATATACTAGATTTTACATCTAAATTATATATGACTATTGATAAAACTATTCAAGAATCTAAAAGACCTGGCTTTCTAAAAAGAGCTGGAATGCTCTTAAAAGCAACTCTTAGAGATACTGTTGATAATTATTTAGAGTGTAGAGAAGGAGAGTATTTGGGTAATTTAAAGTATATATCATGGTTTAAACAACATCCTGTATTATGGCGAAATGAATATGCTACTAGAAGAAAAACATGGGTTTTTGAAACAGGAGAATGTGATCTTGGTGATGGACCATATTTAGAATCAATGGAAATTCAAACACGACCAGAAGGAAGAGGTGTTGTTGTTGGAAAACTTAATTATTATAGAAGAATAGAATCATATTTACCAGATAGTATGGCTCCATTTGATATTGCTATTGAAGCTTTAACAAACTACACCTTAGAAGATCATTTTCAAGGAGACATTGAAGTTGATGTAGATATTTCAGACCATAGACATACTGTAACAATAAACTATTTAGGAGCTCCATTACAATCAAAAGTAAATGATATGAGACAATTCCTAAATAGAGCAGCTAGAGAAATAGATCTTAGAATAAAGGACTTTAGAGGAGATCGAGACAATGATGAACAACCGAATTTAGCTCTTTCTCGAGGTTCTAATTTAGATGATTCTATACCAGAAAATGTAGTATATCATTAATCTTATAGAAAAAAAGACAATAAAAATCAAGATTTTCAGGCATTTTTTTATCTTGACAGATAAAAAAAGAAACCACCACCAAACCACTCTGCACAAAATTCCGCATTACCGCGGTACTTCTTTGGGCCCTACTCAATAAATCGAAATCTTGTTTGAATGGTGGCTCTTTACAACTTAAAATAGCCTAGTTGTTTAGTATACGATAACGTATACTAGTTTATATATATATGTGGATAGGGCATATTTAAATGTTTCGGAAGTGATTTATCACTAATAAGTCGTTATAATAGAAAGATTTATATATTAGATATATTTAGCAATAGCACATGGGGAACTCAAAAATAATTAGTGATATTTGTAGAAGAATGTTAGTAGATAAAAGAGATGATATTTCAGATATTCTTAATAATTATACATTAGATCCTGCTGAAACTATTATAGTTGATGGGTATGTTGAAGAGATGAGTGCATTCATTGTAGAGCACAATTCAGGAAATGCACTAAATGAGTATTGGGATGAATATGGTCCTTTAGCTAAAAAAGCAAAGAATTATGCAACAGCAGCTGGAACATTGATCGGAGCTATTTTTGGATATGTACTTGAAAAAAGTCCTCAAGGTGTAGGTTTCGGAGCTTTAGTTGGAGGTCTTGGTGCAAGATCTATTGAAACTTTATTTGAACCAACTGGACGTGTAATGGGGGTTCCGAGCAGGGCAGGAGTACCAGGAACTCTCTCATATTTAGGAAAACTAAATGAGAATTACAGAACACAGCTTTCAGAATTAAATTCTTCCACCCAATAACTTTTTATAGAACCTTATTTTAATATAGTCTATGATAAAAGTAATATTATTCGATCTTGACAACACATTGATTGATTTTATGAAGTTTAAGACTATCTGCTGCGAAGAAGCTATTGATGCTATGATAGATGGTGGACTTAATATGAAGAAGAAAACAGCTTTATCAAGATTATTCAAACTATATTACAAAGAGGGCTTAGAAGATGATTTAATCTTCCAAAAGTTTCTAAAACAAGAATGCGGAGAAATAGATTATAGAATTTTGGCTTATGGAATTACTGCTTATAGAAAAGTTAGAGCTGGCTTCCTAAGACCTTATCCAAAAACTAAACAAACATTAATCAAATTAAAAGAAAAGAATCTAAAATTAGGTATTTTAACAGATGCACCGAAATTAAAAGCATGGATTAGGTTAAGTAATATGCAACTTGATGACTTTTTCGATGAAGTTATTGCAAAAGAAGACACAGGAAAATTAAAACCAGACAAAAAACCTTTCTTAGTTGCAATGAAGAGATTCAAAGTCAAACCAGAAGAGTGTTTAATGGTTGGTGATAGACCAAGAAGAGATATTGGTGGAGCAAAATCACTTGGTATGCATACCTGTTTTGCTCAATATGGTTATGGTAAAAAAGTTAACTCAGGTGCAGACTTTACAATTGATAAAATTGAAGAACTTCTTCCAGTTGTTAACAAATTAACTAAGTGAATAAAGTGGATATTAAAGAAATCTATGATAAATTTACAAATGGAAAAGCAAAAATATCTGGAACAGATGTTAGATTGTTTGTAGAATCACCGTTTGCTGTCTTTTGTAGGCATTTTGCTGACGACAAATTAAAAGATCCTAGAAGTGAATACTTTGAATTATTATTTAAAAAAGGAAATGAGCATGAAGATAATGTTGTAAAAGAATTATATCCAAAAGCAGAACATTGTGATTTAGAAGACAGAAAACAAGGTTTTATGGAATTATTAGAAGAAATGCAAAAAGGTGTTGAGTCATTACACAATTTCCCATTAATGTTATTACAAGAAGGCTTACATGGAGAATTTGATATCTTAGAAAAAAGAAAAGGCAAGAGTGACTTTGGGAACTATTATTATATTGTAAAAGAAATAAAACATGCAAAGAATGTTAGAGAGAAACATGCAATGCAAGCTGCTTTTTACAATTATTTACTTGGAAAAATACAAGGTTATACTCCTGAGAAATTCTATATAATAAATAGAGAAATGAAATCATTTGGTTTCAAATTTGCAGACTTTAAAGACAAAGTTAAAGATGCAATTGAAGGTGTTAATAAGATTCTCGACAAGAGAAAAGCCTCTCCAACTTACAATGCATGTGCATACCCTTGGAAAACTTATTGCAATAAGATGGCAGTTTCCCAATCTGACATATCCTTAGCTCTTAATGTTGGATTAAAAAGAAAGATTTCACTAAATAAAATAGGACTTTACACTTTAAAAGATCTTGCTAATACAGATATTGATAAATTAATAGGATTAGATGGTGTTGGAAACAAAACAGCCCAAGCAATGCAACGAAGTGCAGAAGCTTTAGTAAAAAATAAACCAATTGTATTTGGAAAAGTTACAATGCCAGATGCAAAGACAATTATTTACTTAGATTTAGAAGGAACAGATGATGAAGGCCTTATTAAGATAGATTATTTATTTGGCGCATTAGTTGATGGCAAATATTATTCTTTTGTAGCCCATAAGCGAGAAGACGAAGGCAAAATGTTTGCAGAATTCTTAGAATTTCTTAAACAATATGATCAGTATTTACTTTATCACTTTGGAGACTATGAAAAAACAAGAATAAAACACATGATTAAATTATATGGAATTGGTGAAGAAATCTTAGATAAATTAGTTGATTTACATAAAATAATTAGAGAATACGTAGCATTCCCTGCTTATGGACAAGGTTTGAAAGAAATAGCACATTATCTTGGCTACAATTGGAAACACAAAGAAGTCAATGCAATGGAAAGCGTTGCATTGTACAATGATTTCTTAGAAACAGGAGACAAACATAAATTACAATTAGTTATTGACTATAATGAAGATGATGTTAGAGCAACAGAAGTAATTAAAGTTTATTTGGATAAGATTAAACTATCTTAACTATTCCATTATCAGCGTCTACTTCAACAGTCATTCCATTCTTAAATATAGAAGTTGCTTTTTGTGTACCAATTACACATGGAATATTTAATTCTCTTGAAACAATTGCTGCATGTGAGGTAATTCCGCCTTCATCTGTAACAATTGCCACTGCTTTTTTCATTAAAGGAGCAAATTCTGGTCTTGTACAAGCTGTTACTAATACATTCCCTTCTTTAAAATCTGAAAATTCCTCTGTATTCATAACAACACAGACTTTTCCTTTAACATGTCCTCGACAAGCACACATTCCTTTTACTTCTTTTGCATCAGAAGAAAACTCTTTCTCAATAATACTAGCTAATTCCTTAGCTTCATCACCATGTAAATATGTCCATTTATCTTGCATTATATCAACACAAAACTCATGTCTTTTTTTCAATAATTCTAAATCTAATTCACTAGAAGAATCTTCTGCAAAATTATAATAATTAATAAATTTCAAATACTTTAAAGGAATATTGTGTTCTTTTTCTAATTTAAGCAAAAACTTTTGCAAATAACAATTACATTTTTGCACAAAAACTTTACGTTCATCTCTCCATTCTGTTAATTTCTCAAAAAAATAAGCAATCTTTTTCTGATCCTCATTCAACTTTTCACCAATCTTTAATTTTTCTTTATTAATTTTACCATAATGCTCTTCAATCTTATGAATCTCTTTTTTAATATCTTCCACAGATTTCTTCTTCAACCCATTAACTTTCTCTTTTATCTCATCAATTGAATATTCAGAAGCATCTGCCCAACTTGCTTTGATAAAATAAAACTCTTTGTAATGGTTTTCAATATTTCCATCTTCTAAAGCTAATTTTAATAATTCCAAATGTTCTTCTTGCATTTTTGGAATAAAAGTACTAGAAAACAATACAGAAATCTCATCAGAACTTAAATTAAAATACTCTTTTGTAATCTGTTCGCCATATGCATCATAAAACTCAATTACCCAAGCAGTTCTCCAGAAATCTTCTAAAACAGGAATTAACTCTTTCAAAGATGCATTAGACTCAACTAATTTCAAAGCTTGTAAAGCATGTTTCTTCCATTTTAGATATAATTCATCAACATATCTAATATTTTTTAATTGTTCTTTAATATTAAAATAAGCACCTTCTTTTAATTTCTCTTTATTAAAATAACCATGATTTTTCTCTGCTCTATAAATTCCAACATAACCATCTTTTCCAACAATTTCAGTCATAGTACTCATTGCTGCATTTTCAAAAAATGGAACAACTAAACCACCTTGTCTATACCATTTTTTATTTTTGAATTCTTCAAACATTTTAATTTAGTTTAATATAGAAATATATAATAGTTTCTAAAGAAAGAAAAAAGGAAGAATTAATACCTTCTCCCTGTTGCTGCTCTTTTTTTATCTCTATAAGTAGTTTTGCTACCTATCTTAACACTTTTTCTTTTACCAGATTTTTTCTTACTTGAATCAACTGTTGTTCCTCTACTTTTTTTTAGTCTAGTTGCAGTAAGACCTATAGATTTTCCCATTTATAATCACCTCATAACTATTTCAGTATACTAATTGTGCTATTAATATATAAAGTTTCTGTATTTTTCTAATCAAACATCTAAGAATATTATTACCACATAATAACCAATATATCCAAATATTCCTATAAGAATATCCTATGCAAGAAAGTATATAAAAGAACTATTGAGTTAGGTGCTTGAACAAGGCATAATTATGCCAAGGAGGTTTTTGAAATGAAAAATGGAAAATACTTTTTTACATCAGAATCAGTAAGTGGAGGTCACCCAGACAAACTATGTGACCAGATTAGTGACGCAGTTTTAGATGCTCTTTATGAAAAAGATCCTAATTCAAGGGTTGCAATTGAATGTTTAACAAAAACAGGTTTTGTAGTTGTTGCAGGAGAAGTAACAACCTCAGCATTTGCAGACATTCAGACAATTGCAAGAAAAACAATAGTTGAAGCAGGTTATGATAATCCAAAATATGGCTTTGATGGGAATACTTGTGGTGTTTTAGTTTCTATATCTGGACAAAGTCCTGATATTTCTATTGGAGTTACAGAAGGCGAAGGATTACACAAAGAACAAGGTGCAGGTGATCAAGGACTAATGTTTGGTTATGCAACAAATGAAACACCTGAACTAATGCCACTACCAATTATATTAGCCCATAAGATATTACAACACCTAGACAAAATAAGAAAAGCAAAAGAATTAACTTATCTTAGACCAGATTCAAAATCTCAAGTAACTGTTGAATATCAAGACGGCAAAGCTATAAGAGTTGATGCAGTAGTTGTTTCAACACAACATGACCCAGATGTTACTCTAGAACAAATAAGAACTGACTTAATTGAAAGAGTAATCAAACCTGTTTGTGGTCAATGGATTGATGCAGACACAAAATTCTTTGTTAATCCAACAGGTTCTTTTGTAATTGGTGGACCAGTAGCAGACGCAGGAGTAACAGGAAGAAAGATTATTGTTGATACATATGGTGGACATGGTTCACATGGTGGCGGTGCTTTCTCTGGAAAAGATCCTTCAAAAGTAGATAGATCAGCAGCATATGCAGCTAGATATATTGCAAAGAACATTGTTGCAGCTGGATTAGCAGACAAATGTGAAGTTCAATTAGCTTATGCAATTGGTGTTGCAGAACCAGTTTCTGTTTTAACACACTGCTTTGGAACAAACAAAATTCCAGAAGAGAAGATTGCAGAACTAGTTAGAGAACACTTCCCACTAAAACCTGCAGATATGATTAATCATCTTAAATTAAGAAGACCAATCTACAAGAAAACAGCAACTTACGGACACTTTGGAAGAAACGATCCTGACTTTACATGGGAATACACTGACAAAGTCGAAGTTCTGAAACAAGCAGCAGGTCCATTAGGAACTCCTGAAAGAACAGGTGAACAAGTTCCATTGGATAATGGAATTTAATTACTTTCCTAACGGAAAGTTTCTTTTTTCTTCTCTTTTTCTTATTAACATCTTGTCTCCACTCTAAAATAGTCAGAAAATATTAAATAGTAGCTAGTTCATGATGTATACTCCTTTGGTTGGTAAAACAACTCGGCCAAAATTACCCTTGAGGTATTAGCTGGCTTCAGACATTCAGTGGATCTCTTATGCTTCGGTGTAAGAGGTGCGTATTGATCGACTTGTTGATCTTTGTGCATTGACTTTGTCAGTCTTAGGATGATTGAGTTTTGACAAACTTCGGTTTGCTTAGAATGAGTTTACTACCAACCAAACCTTTTCTATTCTAAAGGAGTTTGATAAACTAGTTCTACTTTGCAGGGTGTTCTTCCCCAAATATTTGAAATACCCCACCATGTTGGAATAAAACCAATAACATCACCATTATGTAATTCAACTCCTTCACCATCAATTTGATCACCATTTACATAAGTACCAAGTCTAGAACCTAAATCACTAATATGTAATTTACCTTCACCACCCCTTACAATTTCACAATGATCTCTTGATAATTGATCAGAACCATAACTACAATCAAGATGATTAGCATATCTATTCTTTCTATCTCTAAATCCAATCCTATAAGGGAATTCAGTTAAATAAATTGGTGTGCCTTGTCTTCTAGAACCTGGCATTTTTCTAATAACTAATCGATCTGTTAGTGACATTTTAACACCACTACTTAAGTTCATGATAAACTAATTCTATTTGAAAACTTAGTCTTTCTGGACTTAGTCTTTCTGGAAAATGTCTTGTAAGAAATGTTGGAACTAAATTTATAACAGCACCATCATGTAATTCAACTTTTCCTGTTTGTCTATGCTCAGATACTCTCTCTCCATCTACCCAAGTTCCTGTCCTAGAACCGAGATCTTCAATATAAACTGTTCCATCATCGTCTCTATAAATTTGACAATGATCTATTGATAAATGAGGGCACCACATACTTACATAATCTCCCTTTGGAACTCCTCTAACACTCCCTAAGCGATAACCAGCACCCATGTGGTTACCATACCTCCTATCGTTATCCCAAAATCCGATTCTATAGGGGTTAGTGTATAAGCCAATTTTTCTGCCAGTGTGTACAGGAAATTTACGAACATATAATCCACCGATTCTTTCACCTTTAGCTAATTCAGGAAATTTTCTAAGATATCTACCTAAAAACCCACGATCCATACCACTTAATAAAGCTGTTAATTCCATACCAGAATGTGTTTGATCTAATCTTCCCTCTAATGGTCTTCTACTTGGTCCTATTTCTGTTACTGTTGGTTCTACCATTCATCAAACACCCATAGTAGAGAAATCAAATAGACTATATAAACCTATCTGCCAATAGCTAACCAATCTAGGGCCAGCATTAACATCATAACAGCTCCACCTACCAACCAACAGAATAAGAATATTACTAAAGAATAAATGAATTTCTTCTTGAATGCTTTGTCTTTGTAGTATTTTATACCATAATATATTGTTGCAATTAAGCCTAAAGCAAATCCTAAGCAAAATACTGAGAAAACAATGATTTCAGATATAATCCATAGTAATGATGCCATATGTGAGTTATAGAAGTAATTAGTTAAATAGTTTTCTAAAACAAAACCTTTATTAAGAACTATCTCAATAAATAGACTATGATAAAACAAATTTCAATAATTATAATATTTATTTTTACAATTAGTATTGTCTCTGCAGGTATATATAATTCAGAGAATTCTTTTGTTGATTACGACATTAGTAAAAGTGTTAAAGAGAATGGTTGTACCTATGGTACTATTGATGTAAAAGCTGGAAAAGGCTCTAATCCACACACAGTCATAACTAAAGCAAACTATGTTAGAACTTCTGGAACTAATCCAATTACACGAGCTATAAAAGGAGAAACAGGAGCATTTATCTTAGGATATAAAGAATGTTATACTGCAACAAAGAATGACATATTAGGAATAAATACTGAGACTACTGGGATCCAAAGAGAAGATGTTGAAGCAGCAGGATATGCTTTAGGATACACCCATGGTTATAATGGAGAAGGAAAATACCATTATATCTTTTATTCTTATAGAAGTAAAGTAATAGATGATTACCCATTTCATGAAAATGTTGTAGACACATTTCCAAAAGGAATAACAGGAGATGATGTTAGAAAACATAAACTTACATTTTACAGAGAATACAGAGATGGATATAATTATGGAAGATTATATGGATGATTTCTTTTTAAGAGCTACAATCTTATAGATTAACTTTGCCAATGCAAATGCTTCTGCTTCGTAATTATATTTAGGTGCGAATTCAACTACGTCAACTCCAATGACTTTCTTTTTTTCAAACAATTTCTGTAGAATGTAGATTACTTGTTTCCATTGTAAGCCATCTGGTTCTGGAGTTCCTGTGTTTCTAATAAATGATGGATCAAATACATCAACATCAATAGATAAGTAAACTTTATTTTTCAATTTCGAAATCATTTCATCAACTTTCTCTTCAGAATAATCATAAGATTTCAAAATATGTATATTCTCATTATCAACTAACTCATGTTCATCTAAATCCATTGATCTAACTCCAATTATTCCAATATCATGTTTCTCAGAAACTCTTTTTGAAATACATGAGTGATGTAATTTAGATCCTTCCCAAGAATCTTTTAAATCAGCATGTGCATCTAATACTAAAACAGAGAAGTCTCCTTCCATTCCATTAACTACACCAATAGTTACAGCATGATCACCACCAATACTAATTAAGAACTTATCTTTATACTTAGAAACTTCCCCACGAATCTTTTCAATTGCATTCTCTGGTGTTTCTTCTTGAAATTTTAGTGGTGAAAGTAAATGAATGCCTTCTTCATATGGATCAATATTAAATTGCTCATCATAAGGTTCTAAGTGATAAGAGCATTTCAATATTTCATTAGGTCCTTTGTCTGCTCCAGTACCCCAAGTTACATCTTTTTCATATTCTATTGGTAAAATAAACACATTTGAGTCTTCTCCTGTCCATTTTTCTGGTAAATCCATGAATCTCATTCGATCACCTCAGTCATCATCTCATCTAATCCAGAGAAATCAGTTGAGAAATTATAAGCTCCTGCATTTAAGAAGATTAATTTATCACCAACTTTAGGATTGTCTAAAAATACCTTATAACGAAAGATATCCATTGAACAAGGTGTGCAACCTTTGATTGTATAACCTTGACCATCACTTAACTCACCTTTAACTAATAATCTAATATGTGAAATAAAAGTATCCATTGCAGAATTATAAACAGAACAATTCACAATTATATTATTATCATAAATATTTCTAATTTCTGTATGCAATTCAACAGCAGGACCTGCTATAAATCTTCCTGGTTCAATCATTAATGTAATCTTATACTCTTCTAGAAACTCTTTTAGTTCATTTATCTTTGAAAAGATGTGTTCTTGTACTTCTCTTCTATAGTTTTTGTATTTCCCAGGCAAACCACCACCAATATTCACAATATCAATGAATTTCCAAGATTCTTCATTAATGCATTGCTCTAATTCATATTTTAATGACCATTCACTTATGTTTTGAGTTTTTCTATGGAAATGTATACCTATTCTATTTATTTTTGGATTATCTTTTAATCTAGGCAAGTAATCATTAACTTGTTTTGAATACATTCCAAATACAAAATGTTTGCCTGTGTGTATTGTGTTTTCTTTTAACTTCATTCTTAGTAATAAATCAATTTGTACATCATTATTTTCAATAAAAGATAACAACACTTTCAAATCTTGTTCATTGTCGACGACAAACTTCCTTATTTTCTTACTAAATAAGAAAGATAATTCATCATTATCCCAAGCTTGTGCAAAAAACCAGACCCTGGAATGATCTCCAAGTAAAGGTAATCTAGAGATTGCATGAACACTAAAATCACAATCTGTTTCATACTCTAGAACCCTACCAACTTCATAATTACTTTTGAAACTATAAGTGATTTTATCAGCTAATTCATTAATTAAATTATACTGTTCAAGCATTTTTGACTTTCTTAATACAAATCTTGCATTATGTCTCATTTTCAATTAAACCTTCATCACTTAAAACTTCAAGTGCTTTCATCATTGCTAATGGAAATGTAATTGAAACATCACCAATTACAGTTGAAGCATCTGAATCATCTTTAATCTTTCCCCAAGATTTAGCTTCTTGAGTTGTTGCGCCAGACATTGAACCAGATGAATTCCTTGCTGTTGTCATATAAACAGCATAATCTAATCCACCATTTAATAACGCTGCCAGAATTGCATGATGTTTTGAAATACTTCCACCTAATGAGATCAAACCTTTTTTCTCATCTTGGCTTGTACTTAATAAGATATTTTTGAAATCTTGCACAACATCTACAATAAAATCAGGATTTTTCTGTTGGAAAAGATACAAATGAAATCCGAAACTCCCATCTGTTATTGCTGGGCAGAAAATTGGAACATTATTCTTTGCTGCTTGAAATAAAATTGAGTTTTCATCATCTAATAAAAGACCAATTTCTCTTAATAATTCAGAAACAGGCCATCTTTTCTTTTTTTGATATAATTTATCTAACATCGGAGCAATTGTATCTTCAAATTTGCAATAGCTTTCTGTTGTAACAAACAAATTACCAACTCTATTCACACCTTTTTCATGCAAAGCAATATCATCAGAATGAAAATCTCCAATAATGAATTTCTCTCCAATAGACTTCATTATATCTTCTTCAATACCTCCAACTGTTGTAACAATTACATTTGGTATTTTTAATTTGATTAATTGAGCAAAAAAACCTCTTAACCCAGAAGTCACCATATTTGAAGTAAAAGTTAGATAAGTTGTTGCACCAACCTTCTTCATTTTAATGATTGTATCAGTAGCTTTGCTTAGTTCAATACTTTGAAACCCTACATTTCTAAGCATGTCTACTAATTGGCAGACCTGCATTCCTTTTTTCCATTTAAAATCCTTGACATATTCCATGATTATAACCTCGTAATTTTGATATAAGTTTATTAAGTAAAGTAATAGTTTTGCAAATATTGAAAAGAATTAACTGCCAGATTGCCTGACACTATCAAATAAAGCTGATTTACGCATATTTCTAAAGAAAGTAAGTTTATTTATAAAGTTACTGGAAATTTACTTCTTTCTTCGCATATTAGAAACTAATTTCTTCAATGTTTCATTTTCTCTAAGTAATTGAACTTTATGTCTGTCTTCGTAGTTTACTTTGTCCATAAATTGAGAAAGATTAACATCTGCACTACCAATTGCCTTAGAAATTTCATCTAATTCAACTACAGATTGATTAATTTTAGACATTGTCACAATTGCTCGTTCAACATCTTTTTTAATTTCTACATAACTTTTAGTTTGAGTATAAAGTTTTCTCATTTCTTCATTCATTGCTTTGTTTAATTTTTGGAATAATGTGTCTTCTAATTTTCGTTGTAATAATGAGAATGTTGATAGGGCTTTATCGAATTTCACTTTTGTTTGTTCAATCTCTTCTACATGATTACAGAATTCTTTAATTGCAGAATCACTTGATGATTTAATATCTGTTAATTCATCTTTTATCCTAACTTGATTACCAATAACTTCTTGAGTAAACTCTTCTTGTTTTTCTCTTTGGCCTTTTACATCATCTTCTATATTCTGAAGTCTAAGTTGTATTGCTGCTAATTGTTCTTGGATAGTGTCTAATTCTTTCTTATTGAACATTATTCCCTCACCTTGGAAATTGGTAGAAGTTTGAGTTTAAATGTTTTTAGGATTGTTCTGTTGTACCAGAAAATAAATCAAGTGTATATGGTACGAATGGTTTTGATTCAAGATCTTCTTCTGGTTCTTCACACTTATCTAAATCTGGATAAATAGTTAATGCAAATGATTTAAGTTCAGGATCTAATTCAATCAAGTATTCAGCAATTTCATCTACTCCTACAATAATTTCACTAATATCTGCTCCAACAATCCTTCCTGTCTTATAATTTATGGTTTCTATTGGAGCATTATATTTATATTCTAACTCTGTTTCTAACAACACTGTTTTTGCTACAACACGAGATTCTCTTTGAATATGTGTACATGATCCAATTAATAATGTTAAATCAGTAGCTACACCTAAAATAGCCATTTGCTCGTTCGCTTCTGTTCCAGTATAAGGACCAATATATAACTCATAACCATTTTTTTCCTCATCTTTTGGATTCCTAACTACACATATAACTGATTCTCCTTTTACTAGTTCACCTAGAATTTCCTCTAAAGCCACCCTTTCCATATACTAAGGTAATCATTCTAATTATATAAACCTTTCTTAGATATACAAAAACTAACATAACTTTTATAATATGAAAACCAATACCTAACCAAATGAAAAAGCTATTTCCATTGATATTAGCAATCCTACTATGCTGTAATCTAGTCTACAGCTTAGAAATTGACTCATACAAGATAATGGCTACTCCTTCAAATGATTATGTTGAGAATATTATTGAAATAAGCTTATTCAATAACAAAGAAATAGCTGTTCAAAATTCTGAAATTAATCTTGCATCTGATTCTGAAATAATTTCAATAATTGATTCTTTTGGTGAACTAAACTATGAAACACTAAAAACAGACAATCTAAAAGTAGTATTTGAATTTACAACTCCAATTGAACCAGGAGATTCTAGAACTTTAATTATTAAAACTAAAACAAGCAATAACTTAATTGATAAAGGAGATTATTATGAATATTCATTGATTTCAAAACCTAGTTCAAACATCAATGATTTTGAACATATTCTAACTCTACCAAGAGATGTATTTCTTTATACAGATGAATCTTCTTTTACTCAATTAGTTATTCCAGATGCAGAAATCACTACACAAAACAGTAATATAATGATAAAATGGGATCTACCTCTTACAAAAGATGAAACAACTGTGTTCATAGCTAGATTTAAGCAAACAGAGAAACCAAATTATCTTATTTATATCTTCTTAACAATCACAATATTACTTATTGGTGTGTTACTTGGAATTATTATTAATTCATTATATCAAAAATCAAAGAAAAGAAAAGCTATGAAAGCTGCTGATATACTAAATGAAAGAGAAAAAGCCGTACTAAAAGTAGTCATTGAAAAGCCAGGTATTAAGAATTCCGAACTTAAACATAAATTAGGATATACTAAATCTAGTTTAAGTAAAATTATTAGAAAACTAGAACTAAGAGGCTTAATTGAAACAAAGAAATATGGGAAAATTAAGGAATTATATATTGGCGAACGTATGAAAAAGCATTTCTAAGTTAACAGTTGAAACAGTTTCCACTAAAATTAGTTATATTGTTTCCATCTATAATATATGTATAGCAATCAAAAAATGCTATGGAGGGATTAATATGAAAAAAGCAATTATTGCAATCTTGTGTTTGATGTTGTTATTATTTTCATTTAATGTGATGGCAACTGAAACAGATGATGAAGATACATGGCTATATGAAGTAGCTCATGCAAGGATTGAGTATTTCTCAACAATGAAATTAATTGGAATGGAAACAGCAATTGATTATTTTGAAGATAATGACAAAGATGCTTCTGAGCTAGAAGACATAAAAGAAGATTTTGAAGATACTCTTGATGAAGTTCTAGACTTTGAAACTTATTTTGGACTAAGTGAAGGTATTGAAGATCTTAGAGAATTAGTAGAAGAATTCAAAGAAGAAGCTGCAGAAGAGCTTGATGATGATGAAACAGTAGAATTACTAGCTTTGGTTGAAGAAGCTGTTGAAAACAGTGATGAATTAGAAGATCTTAAAGATGAATGGCATAATACTAGAAAAGCTTATGCAACATCTAGATTAGACCGATTAATTGAAAGAATGAATTCTTTTATTGAAAGATTAGCTAATCGTGGTGTAGATACTTCTTCTCTTGAAGATATAGTTGAAGAAGTTGAAGATTATGTTCCACTAGTTGAAGAAGCAGTTGATAATGAAGACTTAGATTTAATCCGTGAATATGCTGATGAAATCAAAGATCTTGCTCAAGAATTTAGAGAAGAGTTTGCTGATTTAGTTAGTCAAAGATTATCTGAATTACCAGAAGAAATCACTCAAATGGTAAAAACAAGGTGGGCCTTAGGTAGGGTAAATTTTGTAGTTGACAGAGCTGATTTAATAATTAGTGAATTACAAAGACTTGACTTTGACACCTCTGAGTTAGAAGAATTACATGAAGACATGGAAGATAAATACAATGAAGCAATGGAACTTTACGAAGAAAAAGATTATGAAGGTGTTCAAGATTGCCTTGAAGAAATTCGAGAATTACTTGAAGACTTTAGAGATATCTTAAATGAGGATGAAGTTTCTTCATTAGGTGTAGCAAGAGTAGCTGATTCAGTAGTAGCAACAGCAATAGATGCAGTAGACAATGCAATCGATGAATTAGAAACAGTAGAATAAAGCGAAAGCTTTATTACTTACTTTTCTTTTTTATTTTTACAAAGGAGGGATAAGGATGAGATTCACAAAACTAACAGTTATGTTTATTATATTACTTCTTGGAATGATGGTTATTACAGGATGTAGTGGAGATGTAAAACCAGATAGAAAACCACTGCCACCAAGAGATGTTGTTGATAATGAAGAAAGCAATGATATTGATGATACAGAGATTGATGAAGAAACAAAAGATGAAGATACAGAAGAAGACAGCAAAGATGAAGTAGAAGATGTTGATGAAGAGACTGAAGATGACACAGAACCAGAGGAAGAAGACGCAAACGAACTCGAGGACCTTGAATTCGATGATGATGCATTATCTACAGACGATCCATTAGGAAGTTTAATTTAATTCTTTTACAGAAGTCCAATAGACTTCTTACTTTCCTTTCGGAAAGTTTTCTTTTTTTAATATTTTAATAACATTTATAAAAAACTTAATCAATAAACTATCCATGTGGACAGCTAAATTCAAAATAAGGCATGATGATTGTTGCATGCGAAGCTACCTCCGGAGACTGTGTCCACCCAATAAAAAACAAAGCAATCAAACAAGTTGAAGGTAATCCTCCAAGAACTCCTCCAATCTTAGTTCCCAATTTCTCAGAAATTACAGTGACAGAAGTAATCCAAATAGCTCCAACAAAGAAACTTATTATTAATTTTATGATAAATGGATCCATTATATGCATATTTCATTATTTGTTTATAAAAGTTATTAGTAAAGCTTTAAATAATATTAAGATTTAATCATGAAAATGGACATAAAAAAAGAAATTATTGAATTATACAAGAAAACAGCTACAGAACTTCCAGAAGATGTAATTAAGGCTTTGGAAAAAGCCAAAGATAATGAAGAATCAAAGGCTAAGGAAATTCTAAGTAAGATTCTCGAAAACATCAACTTAGCCAGAAACAAACACATTCCAATTTGCCAAGATACTGGAATTCCTTTATTCTATGTTAAATATCCAAAAGAATATACTCAAAAAGATCTAAAAAAAGTAATCAATGAAGCAACCAAAGAAGCTACTGAACAAATTCCTTTAAGACCAAATGCAGTTGATTCTTTAACAGATAAAAACATTGGAAACAAAGCAATTATTCATTTTACTGAATCTAAAAAACTAAAAATTAGTCTTATGCTAAAAGGTGGTGGTTGTGAAAATGTTTCTAAAATATATTCTTTACCTGATAAAGACTTAGATGCAAAAAGAAATCTAGAAGGTGTTAGAAAATGTGTTTTAGATGCAATGGTTAAAGCGCAAGGAAAAGGTTGCCCACCTTATATTATTGGTGTTGCAATAGCTGGAAACATTGAACAAGCTGCTTCTCTATCTAAAAAACAATTATTAAGAAATCTAGATGACAATAATGAAAATAAAGAATTAAAACAATTTGAAGAACAAACACTAAATGATGTAAACAAATTAGGCATTGGCCCCCTTGGTCTAGGAGGGGAAACTACTGCATTAAGTGTAAAGATCAAAACAAGTGCTAGACATCCTGCATCTTATTTTGTTGGAATATCAATAAGTTGCTGGTGTACAAGGAGGCAAAATGCTTAAATTAACAACTCCTTTGAAAAAAGAAGATATTTTGAAATTAAAAGTAGGTGATCAAGTTTCATTATCAGGAGTTATCTTTACTGCAAGAGACAAAGCTCATCAATATTTACTAGATGAAAACTTTGAGAAAATTAAGAATGGAACTATTTACCATTGTGGACCTATTATCAAAGACAATAAAGTTATTGCAGCAGGACCAACTTCTAGCTATAGAATGAACATATTTACCCCAGATGTTATTGAAAAATATGAAATCAAAGCAATCATTGGAAAAGCAGGCATGGATAATAATGTTTTACAAGCATTAAAAGGCAAAGCAGTCTACTTCTCTGCAATTGGTGGCTGTGGAGCATTATACGCAAGCTCAATAAAAGTAAAAAATGTCTACAAAAAAGAATTCGGAATGCCTGAAGCAATTTGGGAATTTGAAATTAGAGATTTTCCAGTTGTCGTAACAATGGATGCACATGGAAATAGTTTATATGAAGATATTTTGGATAAATCAAAAAAAGAATATAATGAATTAGTAAAATGAAACTCACAATATTAGTTGAAAACAATGCTAGAAAATGCCCTGGAGAACATGGCTTTTCTATGTTAATTGAAGATGATAAGAAAGTTCTATTTGATGTTGGTGAAACTGACTTATTCTTAAAAAATGCAGAGTCATTAAATATTAATTTAGAAGAAATTGATTGTATTGTATTAAGCCATGCTCATCATGACCATGGAAATGGATTAAAGTTTATCAAAAATAAGAAATTAATTTGTCATCCTGGTTGTTTTGATAAGAAATATAGAAGAAATGTTGAATATAATGGCTTAGACATAAATTTAGAACAAGCTAAAGAAAACTTTGAAGTAATTCTAACAAAAGAACCTTACAAAATCTCAGAAAACATTATTTTCCTAGGAGAAATCCCTAGAGAAAATGATTTTGAGTCAAAAACAACACCTTTTTGCGATGAGAATGACAAAGATGATTTTATTTTAGATGATTCTGCTTTAGCAATAAAGACTGAGAAAGGTTTGGTTGTAATTGCTGGTTGTTCGCATGCAGGGATTTGTAATATTATTGAATATGCTAAAAGAATTACTGGATTAAATGTCTATGCAGTCATTGGTGGATTTCATTTGAAGAAATTAAATGATATTGCCAAGAAAACAATTGAATACTTCAAAAAAGAAAACATTGAACACATTTACCCAGGTCATTGTGTCAAAGAACCAGTTATCTCAGAATTTGAAAAACAATTAAACGCAAAAAGATTACATTCTGGCGATGTAATAGAAATATAAAGAAAAGAAAAATAAATTAATCAAACTTCACTTCAACATCTTTTTTGTCAGCTTCTGCAACTTTGAACATTTCTTGTTCAGAATAACCCATAATTCTAGCCAGAATCATGTCAGGAAATGACTGAATTCTAATGTTATAAGTATTTGTGCTGTCGTTGTAGAACTCTCTTCTGTCTGCTAATTCATTTTCAATGCCAGAGATTCTATTTTGCAATTGCAGAAAGTTCTCATTTGCTTTTAACTGAGGATAGTTTTCAGCTACTGCAAACAAACTCTTTAATGCACCTGTAAGCACATTATCTGCTTTTGCTTTTTCTGCCATTGTGTTAGCATTCAAAAAAGCTGTTCTTGCTTTTGTTATTTCTGTTAATGTTCCTCTCTCATGTTTCATATAACCTTTTACAGAAGCAATTAACTTTGGTAATTCATCTGATCTTTGTTTTAGTAAAACATCAATATTTGCCCATGATTTCTTAATGTTGTTTTTTAGTCTAATCAAACCATTAAACATTGCAATTATATAACCAATAAAACCAATTGCAACTAAAGCCAAGATAACCAAAACAACAATTAAAATTCCTAATGCCATTTTTTAAACCTCCATTATTAAAATAATCCTAAGTATAAAAGGATAATAACCAAACATGCTACAGTTAATGCTGCTCCACCAAATAACCCACCAATAACTTTCCATTTTAACTTTTTCAATATGTTATTTTCTCCACTGTCTGAAATATAATAGAATTTCTCATTCTTACCTTTTTGTATCATTATATTTTCTACATTATTTACAGCAGTTGCTTCTTTAACAAAAGGATTCTTACCAGCAGTACCCATTATGTAAACTTTATCTGCTGGAGATAAAAAATATTCTCTATAACGCATTGTTTTATTTGCTCCAAAAAGACCTTCAAAACTTATTTTATTTGCTTTTAAGAATTTCATAACAACTTCTGGTGGATCTGTTCCCCATTTAGATTTAAATTCATTATCAGCAGGAATATCAACATTTGCTCCTTTTGGATCAACTAAAACAGCTCCTGTATCATCTTTTAGATAAAAATTAACACTATCTTCACCTTTTTTAACCTTTACCCATCTACTATTTTTGCCTTGCTTACGGTATTCTTCTATTGTATATTTGTAATAAACACAATCTTTGTTTGTGAATGGGCTTTTTAGAATCTTTTTCTCTGCTATTTTAGCTTCTCCAAATACTTCAACTAACCCCATTGCCAGTGATCTAACTTTAGAAGTTGGAATATTTTCAATAAGCCTTTTTTGTTTTAGCCAGAGAAAACCCTTTACAAATAATCCTATCCCTACTACTAAACCAATTACAGCATATATAAAAGGATCGCCTTTTCCCATTGATTATTAATTAATATGTGCCAATATTTAAAGTTTATTGAGAATTAATGGTAAAATAAGCCTTAAATCCTTCTCATCAATAACATGATTGCAAATCTGACTAAATTTATCTGATTTTGAATTAAAAGCAATTGATAAACCAGCAGTCTCTGCAATATGAATATCATTATCATGATCACCTATGAAAACGCACTCATTTAATTCTAAATTATCTCTCTTGGCAATCTGTTTTAATGCAGTTGCTTTGTGTTCTAAATCAAATTCTGTTGGAATTAAATCTTTTATAGTCCCATCTTCATTAAAAATTAATTTGTTAATGTAAACTTCATCAAATAATTCATCATAATTTGGAAAAACATGTTCTAATGCAATATTCAAACTACCTGAGATAATTACTATTTTCATTCCTTGTTTTTTTAATTCACTAATTGTTTCCAAAGCACCCGGCATTAGCTTTAGAGGAGAAATAACTTCTTTCAGTCTTTCCTTTGTAACATTTTTATCTTGCCACATTTTTACATCATGTTTTGCCCATTCTGCATATGTTATTTTTTTGCTAAAGAAATCATCCATTGCTTTTCTTCTAATCTCCAATGGAGTATCAACTGCATCATGAATAGCCTGCCAGATAAAGATAATTTCATCAATCAAAGTTCCATCAAGGTCAAAGCAGATTAGTTTGTACATAGTTTAGAAAATAATTAGGTTGTTTATATTGTTTCTCTTAGAAAAGTGGCTTGAATAATTCGCCTGCAGATCTTACACATCCTGCAAAACTTAAGAATAACAATGATAACAGAATGATAACAAGAGTTTTGAAGTATTTCTTTTTTTTACAAATATAAATTATTGCCCATATAAAAAAGATATAATAAGCTACAATATAAAAAAAGTATAGACTCTCTGAAACATTGTCCATTCCAACAAGAACAAATTCAGAAAGCTTTGCACCTAGTGAAGAATTAACATATAAAGACAAGAGTTTTGAAAGCTGAAATAAAAGCACATTTAAGAGTGCAACAATACCCATTGGGAAAAATAAGATTACTAGTAAAATTTGCGGAAAGAAAGCATATATCACTAAGAGTGAAGAGAGCGAATGCATTTCACTTATAAATCCAATAAGAAACAATATTAATACCAATGAGAAATACAATATAACCCAAAACTTCCAATTTGTTGTTATTTTCCAGAATATCTTTTCAAATTTCTTGAATTTTTTATTCATAAAAGAAATATTTGTTTTATGATTTAAATAGTTATAGTTTATTGCCAAAGACTTTGAAGATTGTATCCACCATTATTCATTGCAACTTGATTTGCTTCTAATAATAAACTTCTTCCAGCAGTAGTTATTCCAAATAACTCACAAAAGTGATCAAAATCTTTTATATCTACAGGCGACTCACTACTGTTTTCAATTTTCCTAACCTTATATCCATTAGTAGAACCATGTTTTACTGAACATTCAATAAAATATGCTGCTTCATCGCCTTGTTTAGGAACATATTTTCTAAGATATACTGAATCATTAGGAAAATTAGCAGAATCAACTAAAGCATCTTTAACTTGTCTTTCTTCCCACTGAAACTCATCGAGATTAAAAGAATAAGACTCAGGATACTCAATAACCATGTGTCTAGGTTGATAACGCTCAACTTTAATCATGGAGCCATTTCTACGAACATCAACTAAAGTAACAGCATTTTTAGTAGATTCACCCAACATACTAATATAAGAATCAGGCAGATGGCGATCAGAAGTTAGAAGCATTGCATCATCAAATCTATGATAACCATGATCATGAACAACATATTTTTCATTACCGACTTTAGAAACAGCTACAACATGATGTGTATCTGAATCAATTGTATAAAGAAATGTTTCAATACCTACTTCTCTTAATTCTCTATTTCTAAAAACTGCTAAAGCAAGTTCTGCAGGACTTGCACCAATACCTAAAGCTGTATGTCTGGCTGCAACATCTGCATCTAAATATTGAACTACATTTGCAGATTTAGTTCCTTGTAATAATAATGCAATATTAGATACATGAATATCTCGTCCATGTGGCTTACATTCTGAAGCCAATAATTCCAAAGCACATGGTTTATCTGCACCCATTGTATTCAGAAGGTAATTGCTTAGAATATATAAACTCTTCTTCAGTAGTTCCGAAAGTTGATTTTTACCAATCGACACATTGATTTAGATAGTAGAAGGTCTGAGAGTTGAGAATTTGAGAAATAGATTTATTTTAATGGATTAAAAAATAGTTGTTTTATATATTAAAAGAAAAAATTAATTCTCAGAAGCCCCCCATGAAAACTTAGCAAGAAGTAAGTTTACTTCAATATTGAAATTTCTCTTAAAGGTAGCTTCCTGTTCAATCACATTAATCCCTCCTGGAGATAGTCCAAAAATGGTAAAATTGTAAACTCCTTTTGTGTTCCCTATATACATACTTTCTTTTATAAGACCCAAATCCTTAATATAATCAAACGCATTATTAATTCTTCTAGGTTCCCATTTAGTCTCGTTTATTATATCTTGTGTACTTAGTCCTTCTTTATCTCCCTGAACTAATTCTTTGTATGTATGCACTAAAAGTCTTCCAGAATCCTGTGTTACTCCCATTTTATCCCTCATAATTTCTTTTTAACTTCATTTAGTTATAATGATATATCTACTTATTTTAATTTATAAACTTTGCTAAGGTTTTGATTTTGTGTAAAAACCTCTTGTTTTGTGTAAAAACTGAAGATTATAGTTAGAGAATGTGTTAGGGTGAGGATTTAAGAAGAAGGTTTATTTTAATGGATTAAAATAATTATTTTATATAATGAAAAAGTTTTTAAATTTATCTTTCCAGAATTATAGATGTGGATAATATCGTCATAAAAGAGAGGTGATTATTGGTGATGTTTTTACTTCTTAATACTAACAGACCAAAAGATTTATAGATTCTGCATCGTGGGAGCTGGGCTTTGTGTCGCCATAATTCTGGCGTTTTGGGTTTGCCATGGAGGTGGCATACATGAAAAACCAAGATGTGCAGAAAAGCTTTGTAGAGAAGCTTAAAAGCCTTAGAAAAGCCCTAAAAGAGGCATTTCCAACACTAGACTTGCAGAATCTTACGAAGATTATGAGCAAGTTAGCCCACTATCATTACAACAAGAGTAAATTCTATATGATTGGAATTGAAAAAGATGTCTACAATTATATGATAGAGAATGGATATAATCCATATACTGTCTATCGATGGTTGATGTTGGAAAAAATTCCTGAAGATATTAAGTTTCAGTTAAGGCAAAAAGAGATCAATCAAAAAAGAGCAATAGCTAAAGCATACGAAAGAAAACAAGAAACTGAAGAATCTCTAAAAATAGAAGTGCAAAGAATGGGCATGCAATTGGTGAGAGGTCTTTAAAATGGGAAAGAATTTTGGAAGACCAAACACTAGGAGAAGTTTACCCAATGTTTTAAATAAAAAACAATTGATTCAACTCTTTGAAAATATTGATGAGTCTAGTATATTTATGGGGAGTTTAATTGCTTTGTTTTGTGGACTTAGAATAAGTGAAGTTTGTGAACTCAAGAAACAAGATATTGATTTAGAGGCAGAGAAGGTTTTTATCAAGCAGAGTAAGGGAGACAAAGATAGAATTGTCATGTTGCCTAGTTCTATAAAACCAATAGTCTCTAAATGGTTGAGAGTAAATAAAGAAAGTGAATATTTTGTCCATAGCCAATGTAAAAGAAAGTTTAACAAAAATTTCTTTACTTTAAAATTTGGAAAGGCTTTGAAAAAAGCAGGGTTAAAAATTAAAAC
>CAZKVI010000001.1:0-108885 GCA_964556185.1 uncultured Methanosarcinales archaeon | reverse complement strand
CCGGGAATGAAGTTATTCTGATATTTGTTAGGATTATGAGGATTTCATATTAGCCATCATATACATAACTTTTATATATGAACCAAGTAACCCTAAAATACTAAGTGAGGTAAATCAGATGAAAGATTCAGGTCCCTTAGGGGCAACACCACAAACAGGTTCTGTAGAAGGACCAACAGGAGAAGACTTAGATGACATGGTTGGTGAAGGACCAGCTGATGAGTTTAAAGTAGCTAAAGAACCTAAGTTAAAAAAAGCTACTGTACCTTTTGAATTCCATTATAGAACAGATGAAGATAATGTATATGACTGTGACGCTTCTGTTGAATATGACCCAACAACTGGAAGAATTGAACAATTTACTGATGATTTATACTTAACATTTGATGATGATGGAGATGGTATTGCTGAAGGTGCTGTTGATGCAGCAGTAAGATTCTTTCAAAATCTTGGAACAAATCCTGAATATAGTCAAAGTAATGGTGGACTTTATGTAAGTGTAGATAAAGATGAACTAAATGAAGCCTTACCTGGTTATTATACAGATACAGATGAATTAGAACTTATAGTCCAAGATAATAAAATACAAGTCTATGAAACTACTGATTAACCCTACAACACACCCAATAAATCAGACTTTGTAATCAAACCTAAAATTCTTCCTTTCTCAGCAACCAAAACAATTGGATAAAATCTTAGCAAATTAGAAATAACTTCTACTGAAGCATCTTTTGTGATAACTGGTGGTGCATCTTTCATAACATCCTTAACTAATGCATCAGATAATTCATTACCAAGCACTGCATCCAAAATAATAGCTTCTGAAACCAATCCAACAACATTTTGACCATCAATAACAGGTAATTGAGAAATTCCTTGTTTCTTCATCTTACTAACAACAGATTTCAGTTTATCACTTGGCTTAACAAAAACAACATTCTTCTTAAAAACATCTTTTGCTTTTAATTCATCTTTTGCAGATAACTCATGCAAAGCATTAAAGATCTTCTGTGTTTTAGAATATGTTGGATCAATTACACCTGCTTCTATTTTAGCAATCAAACTTTGAGAAACATTTGCATACTTAGCTAATTCACTTTGTGTCAAACCAAGCTTTTTACGCATAACTTTTATTTCTGACAATTGATGAAACATTTATAACCACTTATTTCTTCTTAAAAAGATAATTAAGAAAACTAAAACAATCAACATTAAGATAATTGTTATAAAAAATCCTAATGGATGATTTTGTAAAGGAATATACTTAAAATTCATCCCATATAAACCTGAGATAAATGTTGGGACCATAATTAACAAAGCCAACACAGTAACTCTCTTCATAAATTCATTCAATCTCTGAGAAGCAATAGCATTCTGGAAATTAAAAAAACTATGAATAACTTCTCTTTGGATTTTTAATGTATCAATAAGTTGAATAACATCAATATAAAGATCGTGGAATAATTCTTTATCATATTTCTTAAATGGTCTAAAATAACCCTTCTTTAAAAAAGTCAAAACTTCTCCATTACCTAAAATAGCTCTATTAAAATAAATCAAAGTTGTATTCATATCATCAATTCTTTCAATATTCTTTTCTGTTAGTTCTTTTGTAGCTTTTTCCTTTAATAAATCAGATGTATCAGATATTTTATCTGTAATTAACAAGAATTCATCATTAATATTATCTATGAATTTGTACAACATAAAACCAACACCTTTTTTAAACAAAAATGATGCTCTTTTAGTCTCAACTGCATTCATTATTTTAGTTATAGTCTTAACAGGATCATCATGTAATATTAATAACAAGTTATCTTTAATAAAAAATGCTACTGGTGTTGTTAAAATCTCTTCTTTATTCTCATACCATGGAGCTTTGTAAAGCATAAAGATAAAGTTTTGCTCATGTTCTATTCTTGGCCTAGCATCTTCTTTTAAGTCTTCAATATATTCATTAAATTCTTCTTTAGTGATTTTCAATAATTTGATTATTTGTTCTTTTTCCTCTGGTCCTGGATTAAAGCAATGCACTAAGGTCATAGTCTTAGAACTAATCTTATCTAGTTCTGTTTTCTCTGTCCTCATATTCTTTAGTGTATAACTTTTAATCATTTTTACCCCTAAAAATTATTCTTATAAGAATGAAAAGTTAAGTGATAGTATATAAATGTTTGGGTAAATATTAGAGAATCAAATCTTAATTCCAGCTTTCTTAGCTTTATCAGAAATAATTGCACTATTGCCAGAAGGATCTTCCACAACAACAGTTATCTTGCCTCTACCCCATAGAGCATCTTGGACTTTTTTCAACATATTCTTTGCTTTTTTTCTAGCTGTCTTTTCTTCAGCATCATCTCGAGCTTTCTCAAGCATCATTTTAACTCTATTCAAAATACCTTCAATATTTGTAACATAACCATTTGCTGCTGGCCCTGGTTCAATACTCATAATCCTTGGTATTTTTACAGTAGCTTCTGCAGACTTGACAACTCTAACCTTAAGATCATCTTCTTTTTCAACTTCAAAAGTATATTTTGCAGGCGGATGATCTTCTGCACACTCAACATCTGCTTTATGATATTTACATTCAGAATTAGTACAGCTCATGCTAAATAAAAACACCTTTCCAAAATAAGGTATTTCTCTTTCTTGCTCCATTAATGTTAATGTATTTTTCATACACATTGGACATTTTTCTCCAGAGACTGTTTCTGGAGGAGCTTCATCTTGAGTTGGTTCTTCTGCCATGAATATCAACTTATCCAATCATGTTTAAATGTTTTATTATTCTAGAATATAACTAAAAAACAATAGAGATTAATCATAAAGATAGAAACTTTCCAAAGGAAAGCAAGAAGTCTGAAGGACTCCTAAGTTCAAAGACTTCTATGGATAAAACAAAAGAAAAGTTTACTCAAGCTTTTCAGTTTCTTTAGTTCTGTAAATTTCTGCAAACGAAGGAGTTACAACAATATAATCATCGCCGAATCCTGCAATATCGCCTTCAATAGCTTCGCAAGTTTTCTTTAATTTGTTGATTGCTCTCTTTAGTTCAACTAAATCTTTGTCTTTCAGTGGTTTAATGTTTACTAAAGCTACTGTATAACCTTCTCTTAAAGCATCAAGAATTTGCTTGATATCAGAGAAATCATCAATAACAAATGGTCTTACTGTAACTTTTGGTTTTGACTCTTCTGCAGCTAAAGTATCAAGTTCTACATACTCTTCTTGAGCTTCTTCAGGTTCATCTTCACCAATTAGTCTTTTTCGTACATTTTGAAGTAGACGCTTCATAAGATCCCTCCTCTCACTAATTTTTTTAACTATTATTGAATATTGACAAACCAATTTTATATTTAAATGTTTCGATAAAAGTATACAAATCTAGCAACTAATAGGCAAAATATATAAAGCGATCTTCGTTCTCAGGAAGTTATGAATTTCCAAGGCTTATTAAAAATAGAAGGTCCTGACTTTTATCTAGATATGGCTTTTAAGAGTGCTTCTGAAAAAGCTAAATATCTAAAAGAAAATAAAAGATTTAAAGATAAAGATGCTCTTGGAAAAACACTTGAAGTTGAAAGACTTCTTTCTGTAGAAAAAAGATTAGTAAAACTCTTTGAAAAAAATGAAAAAGGATTTCCAAATTTAACTGAATTACCTGATTTTTATCTAGATTTAGTTAAATGTACATTAGATTATGGTGAATTAAAAAGATCTCTTGGAGCTATGAAGTGGGTTCAAGAAAAAGTTAGGTTCTTTACACAAATGTATCTAAAAAAAATAAAAATGTGTAGAGATATGCCTAAATTAAAACAATATAGAAGGCAATATTATGGTAGAATAAGCTCAGTAGTTAAACAAGTAAAAGATGAATTAAAATATTTAGATTATTCTAGAAAAATAATGAAAAGATTTCCAGCAATAAAAACTTCATTGAAAACAATTGCAATCGCAGGCTATCCAAATGTAGGAAAATCTACTTTACTAAAAAGACTTACTTCAGCAGATCCAGAAGTTAATAATTATCCATTCACTTCAAAAAGTATTAATGTGGGTTATATGCGAACAAAAAATCATGAGAAAATACAATTCGCTGATACACCCGGTGCTCTTGATAGACCAATGGGAAAAATGAATTTAATTGAAAGACAAGCATTCCTTGTTTTGAAACATATTGCTGAGAAAATATTTTTTATAATTGATCCAAGTGAAACATGTGGTTATACAATAGATGCACAACTTAATCTGTTACACAATATTGAGAAAAAGTTTGATTTACCTTTAGTTGTTATTTTGAACAAGTGCGATATTGACACAGACAACATAGAAATAATCAAAGACAGACTAAAAAAGAAAAAGCTTATTGAAGTCTCTGCAGAGAAAAACAAAGGCATTAATGAGATTATAAAGGAGATTTAGAATTATCTTCTATTCTTAACTTTCTTCTTCCCAACTTTTCTCTTCACCAATTTCTTCTTCTCAACTCTCATTGCTGCTCTTGCTTTTCTTGCCATCTTTCTCTTTGGACTATCTTTGCCTTCGTTCATATAAAGAGTTCTTGTTGGGAATGGTATTTGTATTCCATTCTTATCTAATTCTTTATAGATCTTTACAGTCATTTCATTTGCTACTCTAAATCTATTTCTATAATTTCTAATATAGAATAATAATGTAAATTCTAATGAGAAATCACTCATCTTCTCGAATCTAACTTCTATTTTCTCTGGTAATTCTACATCAGGATGTTTTTTTGCACAGGAAATTAATACTTTTCTAACTTTATCTACATTACTTCCATAAGCTACACCAACTGGAATTTGTAATCTTAAAATATTATTTGGTTTAGCATAATTCATTAATTGAGAATTTGCTAATTTTCCATTAGGAACAATCATCAACTCATTATCTAATGTTTTTAATCTAGTTGTTCTTAAACCAACATGTACAACTTCTCCTGTTTCTCCTGTTTCTAATTTTAGAAGGTCTCCTGTTTTAAAAGATCTATCTAACATCACAGATAACCCACCAACTAAATTGTCGAGAGAATCTTTTAATGCAAAACCTAAAATTGCTCCCATAACTCCTAAACTAATTAATAAACTTTTAATTTCTATTCCCCATTCTCTTAATATAAATAAAACACCTAATACAATCATTACAATCTTTACAAAATTGTGTAATATTACAACAAATTCTTCATTAAATCTTGATTTTGTTTTTTGTACCCAATGTCTTTCCCAGTTTTCAATCACTGCATCTGTTACTGCAATACCCATATGAGTTATAAGAACTACAATTAGAGAATGTATAACAGGAACAAAGACTGCATTCTTCACTCCAATTGAGAGCACAGTTATTTTTACACCATACAAAATAATTGTTAACGATAAAGGATATTCTGTTTTTTCTATAATTAAATCTTCCCAACTATATTCATGTTTTCTAATTGCTTCATTAATATAAGTTTTACAAATATAAAGAATTGCCTGAGCAATAACTAAATAAATTGTAAAAATCAAAATAGGCCTAGTAAATTTATTTTCTGTTAATATTGCAAAGAAATCTTGTAAAAACTCATTAAATCCAACAACCCAAATATGTGCAATAACATATAACAACAATAAAAAGATTATTCCTTTTACTACTTTTGAAAATAAGTCAATACCTAAAACAAGTTTTTCACGACCCTCTTTTTTCCAATTGACTTGCCAATATTTACTTGTATATTCAATTAGAAAAACTAAAACCAATGCAACAAACATATACACTGTAGTTTGTAATAATGCTACTAAAATTATATTTTCAGCTAGAAAATTAGAGAATCCTATATACAAAAGCAAGGACAAAAACAACCCCCAAGCCGGATATTGAATCTTTTTCAATAGTTCCATATCTAACATGAACAATTTAATAGTAGAATGTATATATAATGCTTTATAATAATCCAGAAGGAGTGACTAATTTACTTGAACTACAGTATAATTCCCAGGAAGCTTATATGATGCCTTTTTAAGAGCCCTTCTAGCTAATTCCATGTTAGCCTTATCAACTTCTGCTGTAAAGACAACTTGACCTTCTTTAACTTGAGCTGCAATACCTATTGGTTTTCCAAATGAGTTTTTCATACCAGTACTCATTCTATCTGCTCCAGCACCTGCTGCCAATGGATTTTCCCTAAGAACATGGTGTGGAAATGGCCTTAAAACAAGTCTATAACCTGATTTACTCAATGCTTTTTCCAGAGTCCTATTTGAGGTTAATCTAGCAGCTTCTAAACAATTATGTCTTAATTGCAATGAATTCTTAGCAACTAGCTCAAATTTAACATCAAAGGCTTTCTTTAGATTACCCATATGATACCTAACAACCTTAGAAACAGGACTAGCTCTAACATAAGATTTCTTTCTATATTTAGATTTCCTAGTGTATGGTCGCTCTATACGCCTATATGCACATCCTTTTCTAAGTTTTGCCATGAGTTGAAAAGATTAGCAGGTGATTTATAAATGTTACGTATGGAATACGTAACATAAGAAGTCGTAGACTTATGTATATTACGTAGAAAGGCTTAAGAAGGAGTAGAAAATTCTAGTAAATATGAGTACAAGTATCGAAAGAGAGACAAATGAACTTTGGACTAGTTACTTACTTAGAAGACTAGAAGCAGAAAGTATTGAAGTAAATCCTACTATTAGTAGAAATGAGTTTTATTGTGGTATAAATTTATCCAATGGAGCAGAATTAAGCATCTTTAGAATGACAGAAGGAAGATCAAAACCAATCCCTGAACACGGCACTTATAATGATGTAAATGAACCACTTGAAGAAACTGTTGAAATACAATTTTCATATAAAATAATGGATACTGACTTAAAATTTTTGTTTGGTGCTGATGGAACAACCACTTTCACAAATGAGTCTAATGTAATTGTAAAGGGCATGTTTGAAACATATGTTGAAGCAGGAAGTGGACAAACATATCAAGCTGAACAAGTAATCGATGATATAGTACAATATGCAATAGAAGTAGAAAGAGGAGGAGAACCTCCAGTATTTGTTGCTTATGATAGACGAGAAAGTAGACCAAGAACAGATGATCATGTCTTAGATCTTACTAATGAAGTTGATGAAACAAATCCAGATAGACTTCTTGAACCAGAAACTCAAAGAGTTGAACCATCAATAGAAGATAGATTAGGACTACCTTCTGCAGTATCTCAAACAATGTTACCTGGACCATCTGCATTCTCAACAACAGTAGAACCTCTTCAAGAACCAGCTTCATTATTACAAATGGCTCTTGTAGCAGAATTAGATGAACCAACTCATGAACCTGTTGATTATGAAGAATTACAATATTTAGGAAATGCATTATTAGAATACATAAATAAACAAGAAGATGAAAGAGATTATACAGTCGACATAAGAGGGGATCAAGTTCAAGTCTCAGAGTTATTTAGAGAAGGAAGCACAAAAAAGTATGCTTCATTTGATGCTGCAAGACAAGGTAGAGTTGTTGATTCTAGAATAACAGCTAATTTAGGAGACACTAGATATTCTATAAATTCAGATTATTTACCAGCAGGTGTTGAGGAAATTGTTTCTGATTCTGTAAGTGTTGATTATTTTGTAGAAGAACTAAAAGATTTAGATGATAAACGTGAACTAAAAAAACACTTACAAGAAGAAGGAAAAAGAATTGGCATAGAAGGAACAAACGTTACTTTAACAAGCACTGGAATTAAAGTTAGTGATAAATATGATGAACCAGGCACATATTCTTTATTGATTAATATTGAAACAGGTAGACTTGGCATTAGAACTAGTTATGATTCAACAGCAAGAGGAAAAGATAGAAAACAAATTGTAAACCATCAATATTTTGAATTAGTCCAAAATGTTTTACCTCAGCATCTTTAATACTTCTATTTATAAATAAACATAGCAAGATTTATATGCTCAATTACATTACCTTATATATAGAATGAATAAAAAAGGCTTTTTACCAATAGTGATTGTTGTTGTAGCAATAATTCTAATTATTATTATAGCAGTTCAAGTAACAGAAGAAAGAAAAGAATGTGGTGGAGAACCAATGTTTGGCACAGCTGAAGTATGCCCTGATACTCACTATTGTGGTAATGATTTCAAATGCCATGAATTTCCTGAATCTGTTGAAGTAGGAAGACCTAGTTATTTAATACCTGCAATAGTAATTGGAATTGCCATAGTTATTTCTGCATTTATTCTTAGAGGAAGAAAAAAGATAATTGAAGTTAAACTTTAATCAATTTAACAAACTCTTCTTTATTTTTACACATTAATGCACTATTGTGTTTCTTTTCCCAAGCTAATGTAGAATTATTCTTAACACCATAATCATGACCTGGAAAGATTTCAGTATCTTCAGGAAGTTTCAATATTTTATTATACAAAGAATCATAATAATCATCAACATTTGCTCCGTCTAGATCAGATCTTCCAATGCAACCAACAAATAATGTATCTGAAGTAAACAATTTATTCTCAACAAATACACAAATACTATCAAATATATGACCAGGTGTGTGCAAAACTTTCAAATTCATCTCACCAATCTTTATTACATCTCCATGCTTCAATTTCTTATCTAATTTAAAACTCATTGACTCATGACCAAGAATTTCAATACCTTTTTTTCTATATTCATCAACACCTTCAAGATGATCAAAATGTGAATGCATTAGAAAAACATATTTTATTTTCAAACCGTTTTCTTCTGCAAAATCTAAAATTGGATGTACACCATTGCTTGCATCAATGATAGCTGCTTCATTAGTATCATCCCAAATTAAATAAGTAAAATTGCTGTCATAGCCTCCGCAAAATGATTTTATATTCATATATAATGTATATTGTATGATTTTATTTAAATTTAGTTAAAATTAAGGTTACTATCGGTTCGGCTATTTATATATAATCAAAGAGTGGGTCCTTCCCGGATGGAGCATCCCCTCCCACTTAACATGTAAAATCTGAAGAGCCTCACATATTGATAGTAACCTTAATTCCAATACTTGAATATATCATAATATTTATAAACTAGTATTACCAAAATGTCCATATAATATTAAAAAGAGGTGTATTCATATGAATAAAAAAGGAGCTCTAAGTTTATCTGTTAATGCTATTATTGTATTTGTTCTTGCTTTTGCAATGCTAGGAGTAGGACTAACTGTTACAAATTTATTAAGTGAGAAAGTAACTGGAGGTATTGCAAACTTACCAACAGATGAATTGGTTATTCAACAACCATCATCTACAGATCCAATTACTCTTCCGCAAAATATTGACTTAAAAAGAAATGGTGAAGAAAAACTTCAATTTGGTTTCTATAATAAAAACCCAACAACTGCTTCACTTGCTACAGTAGGTATTGTTGAATGTAAATATTCTACTGGTACTGGTACAGGAGCTCTAACAGCAGAAGAAATTCCACTTATACTTTCTACATCACAAGATGTTGATGCAAGTGATGCTGCTGGATATCTTATTGCTATTCAAGACCAAGGATTATCAGCAGGAACTTATGTTTGTACATTAGTAATTTATAATGGTGACACAACACTGTACGTTGATGCTTTTGATGCATATAGTAAAAGAACTGATGATCCAACTCCAATCTATGGACAAGAACAATTCTTCTTGAACATTGTAACATAAGGTGATTATAATGGCTAAGAGAAGAAAGAAATCAAAAAAAGCTTGCAAAAGTTCATTCTTAGATAAACCTAAGAAAAGACTTTCACAAAGTCAAGAATTTGAGATCATGAAAATGGTTCTCAACAAATTCTTATGGTTAGGATTTATTATAATGGCTTTTGGCTTATACATTATGTTAATCTTTCCAAATAAAGTCTTTAAAGGCCTATCACTCTTGATTGTTGGAGCAATTGTGCTTATATTGTTCACAATTATGATTGTAAGAGAATACGAAATAATAAAATAATCTCTTTGAAAATGAACAAAAAAGCCATTGAACTAAGTATTAATTTTATTGTTATGTTTGTTCTAGCTTTAGTTATGTTTGGAGTAGGTATAACATTTGTTACTGATATTTTTCTAAAAGGAGAAGAATTAAGAGAAAGTATTGATGCACAAACAGAAAACCAAATAATGAGAGTTCTTGATCCAAACACACCAGTTAGTATGCCTATTAACAAACTCAGCTTACACAGAGGAGAACAAGAAGCATTAGGCATAGGAGTTTTAAATTTAAGAGGAGACACTGAGCAAAAAGAATTCATTTTCTTTGTAGAATGTGATGGTGCAACAGATTTATCTGGAACTCCAATATGTGACGATGATTCTACTCCAAAATGTGAAGATTGTGATAATTGGGCATTCCCTCCAAATTCAATGTGGTTAAAAAACAATGAAAAAGATGTAGGAAGTATTTCTGTTATTATTCCAAAAGATGCAATCTCTGGAATTTATATTTACAATGTTTGGGTTCAAGTTGGTGGAGACTATTATCAAACAATAAAGAAATTAACTGTTGAAGTTCTAGAATAGTTTAATTAACTGATCTTATAATTCCTAAGAATGATTTTGGATCTAAAGAAGCACCGCCAACTAAAACACCATCAACATTTTCTTTCTCCAGAATTTCTTTTGCATTATCTGGTTTTACAGAACCACCATAAAGAATTCTCATCTTTTGTGCAATATCATTTCCAAACATTGCTTCAATAGTTTCACGAATAAAAGAATGAATATCTTCAATATCATCTGGAGTAGCACTTTTTCCAGTACCAATTGCCCAAACAGGTTCATAAGCAACTACAACATGTGCTGCATCTTCTGCACTAATTCCTTCAAATGCTTTTTGTAATTGTTCTGCTAAAACATCAGATGTCTTATTTTCATTCTTCTCTTCTTCAGTTTCTCCAATACAAACAACTGGCAATAAATTATATTGAAATGCTTTTTTCAATTTTTTATTAACATGTGTATTTGTTTCATTAAAAACATGCCTTCTTTCAGAATGTCCAATTAAAACATAATTACAAAATTCTTTTAACATACTTGGAGAAATCTCTCCTGTAAAAGCTCCCTTATCTTCATGATGAACATTCTGAGCACCCAAACCAATCTTAAATCCTTGGATTAATTCTTTTGCTTTACTAAGAACAGTATAAGGCACAAAGAAAACAACATCTCCATTTATTGTTTGAGTATGTATAACAAATTCATTAAGATATTCATTAGTCTCTTTAGTACCCATATGCATTTTCCAGTTTGCTGCAAAAAGTAATTTCCTTGACATGATTTTGATTGATAGGTGGTTGTATTTAAAGTTAATTATTCCAAAAGCCTTTTATATATCCTAATCAATTTTAACATAATGATAAGAAAAATCTTATCTAGATTGATAAAAATGGAAGAATACAAACAAGTAATACTATTAAGACAAGATCTAAAATTACCAAAAGGTAAAGCATGCGCACAAGTAGCTCATGCTTCAGTCGAAGCTGTGTTAAAATCTGATAAAGATATTGTCAAGAAATGGCATAATGAAGGTATGAAAAAGATAATTCTAAAAGTTAAAGATGAAAAAGAGCTCTACAAATACATGCAAATGGCTAAAGACAATGGCTTAAAAACAGCTGTAATAACAGACGCTGGCAAAACAGTAGTAGCTCCTGGTACAGTCACCTGTTGTGGTATTGGCCCAGCTACTGAAACAGATATTGATGCAGTAACTGGAAAATTACCTATGATGTAAATATTAATTCTGTCACTAGTATATATGTACTATATATAGACTAAATAGCATATATTTATCTTCTTATTTCACTTACTATACTATGGGACACAGAAGAATGTGTCTTGGTAGGAAAAATGAGTATAATTGAAATACTATACCAAAAAGCAGAACAAAAGTATGTTTCAGCTAAAAGAAAAACTAGAGCAATCACCTTAGCTACAATAATTGCATTACTAGGCTCACAAAGTGGCTGTTGTGCAAATGCCGACGAGAAAATAGTCGAAGCTGTAGAATATGTAGGTAAAAAACTAGATGAACTTGAAGAAAAAATAAATGAGATAATTGGAAAACCTGACGACAAATACATCGATGGAAAACAAATGCATGAATGCGTCGAGGACAAAGTAGGCACAAAATATGGAGATCAAGAAGGTGAGTATGACTGTGTTACTTTAGTCCATGCTTGTGCAGAAGAACAAGGAGTTGATATGAATCATGGCGACGGAGATGACATGTTTGCACATTACACAGATCCAATCGCTATCATAAGATATGATAATGGAGAAATAGAAGGAGTTGAATATGTAAATGGAGAGTTTGTCGAGAGAAAAGGTGATCCATTAGAAGATGTGGAAACAGGAGATATAGTGTTTGTTGGAACACCATACTCAAATGGAAATGGTCATGAGTATGGTATTGATGTAAGACATTTGCTTACTGTTGGAGATCCTGTAACTGCCCCTAATGGTTATGAATCAGATTTTGAATTAGGACATGCATCAGGTTATTACAAAACAAGGAAAAAATGGATAATTTGGGGAGAAGAAAAAAGAACAGAAGGAGTTGGTCAAGTAAAATTAGAAGATAGCCTAATAGAATACCAATTAGACAATGGAGATCGAGAAAATAGAGACTACATGTTTTTTGGAAGAGTATTAGAGCAACAACCAGTGGAGTAGATAAAAATGAGTATAAACACAGTATTATCACGAATAAGTAGTGAAAAAAGCAAAGGTTTATATAGTAGTAATATCTGTAAAGTCAATAGAATGCATGGGGGTGCCGAATTTGAGTGAACCAATATACCAAGATTTAGATCAAACAGGAAAAGATCTTCAAGATCAAACATATTGGGATATAGGTGGAGCTCTATCTTTTTCTAGTTTTGGTGATACATATCATGGAAACAATGGAATTCAATTTGATAGATATGTTATTGATACTGGTAATGGAGAAGTCCAAATAGATGTTTCAACTACTCCAAGAGAAGCTAGTGTTGAAGTAGGATATAAAGGTACAGATGGTTCTACTGGAAATGCTGATTATAATTTAAGTTGTGATGAATCATTAAGTAAAAAATGTGATTCAGTAAGCATTGACGATGCTGCTTGTGATGGTAATTTTGATGATATGGATTGTGATGAATTAACAGGAACTGTCCAAGAATTAGTTGATACTTACAATTCAAAACAAAACCTCAATAATGGTGATTTAGCTTCAGGTGGAATAACAATTGCTGCAATATTAGCACTCGGAGCACTTGGTTGGGCTGTTGAATATTTTGCTAAGAGGAAAAAACGTTAATTTGGAGATAAAATGACTAAACAAAGAGCTACTGCAAAAAGAAAAGAATATCCTAGAGGAAGTATTGAAAGTCACTTAGATTTAACTATAGGTGCTTATGGCGAACTTGCTAAGAACGTTGCTTACGTAGGTGCAGGAGCAATACCAGGTGCAATTGTCGGAGCAGGTATTTATGGTGTTGCATTAGATCCACTTTGGAGAAAATATGGTGCACCTTGGGTTGATAAAGCTGCAGAACTTGCTAGAGACCTTGAAGAAGCATTAGCATTAGTTGCAGGTATAGAAGATAGTACAAAACTAGAAGAAGTTAGAATCGCAGAATTCTTAACAGAATATTATGCAGGTGTTGAACCAATTAATGCACAAGAAGCAGAATTAATAACAGAATTCCTTGATACAATTGCAAAGTTTCAAACACCTGAATGGCAAATAAATGTTTTACTTAATGAAGCTGGTTATTATGCATTTGGTGGAATAGATAGAGTTATGGATTATATTGAAGCAGAAGGTGAATGGACTAAGACTGGAAGAGATATTGCTTGTTGGGCAGGTGCAGGCGATGCAGCAAAAGAATTAATTGGGTTTGATGTATGTGATGACGTCGACAGAGAATTAGCAAAAACATATTATGGAACATTACATCAATTACATGAAAATATTGAAGAAGCTATGATGGCTCGTAAAGATTTAACATTAGCAATTGAAGCATATCAACAAGCTCATGAAATTTCTGGAGAAGATGCCCATGGAATTTACGCATTAGATGTAAATGATATTAATGGTATGGGTGGACTTGATATTGTATTAGAAAGTGAAAACTCTCAACTAATTGAAATGAAACATTCTTTAGCAGGACTTGATACAATTATCATTGATTCAACTAATAAATATGAAGAAGTTCAAGAAACATATAGTGATGTAATAACATTATCTAGAAATGACTTAGGTGATTTAGAATCATACACAGGAAGAGATTATTCTGCAGAACTTGAACAACTTCATAAAGAAACAATGGAAACAACTGAAGCATTACAAAGATTTGCTGATGAAAGAGTTAGTATTTATACTGGAATAGAATATAAATTTAAACAAGAAAGTTTAAGTGATGAATATCAATCACTTGTTGGAGAATCTATTCAAGAAGAAGGTACTGTTTTATTTGCTGGTGGATCTGCATTAATGGGAATGGCTGCTGGAATGTTTGTTACTAGTAGTCTTAGATCAGCAGTAAGAAGAAAACATGGATGCGGACTTCTCAAATTCTTACTTTACGAAGGTCCAAAAAATACATTAAAATTTCCATTAGTAGATGGTCCAGTTAGCACAATCAATGCAATTGGTGAAACAATTGGCCTAGGTGTACAATTTGCTTATGAAGCAGGTAAAGAGATATATACTGCAATAACTACACCAAATCAACCAAAATAGAATAGACAAGCTTTTATATTACACTCAATTACCTTCTAAAATGACAGAGGGTGCTTATCAAGGAAATATAGTTCTTGAGGACATTAGCGATTGTATAGATTTACATCTAGAACTTTCCCCATTTGGAGCTATTGGACTTCCTAGTAATAATCCAAGTAATTCATATTCAGAAGAATGTCGTGCTTTTACAGACGGTAATGGAAATTATAAACTAACGCTTGATGGTTCAGTTAGAAAAATGGGAATTGAAATTGATGGTGACGACGGTATAGAAGGCTCTGCAGAATATGAAATAAGATGTATAGGAGAAAAAGATGGAACATGTAGAGCTTATGAATTAGGATCTTCTTCTTGTGAAGGATATGTAGGAGATATTGATTGTGATGTACTAACAGGAGCAGTTGAATCTATAGTAGAAGATTACAATACTTCTATAAGAGCAAACCATCAAGGAAATATTGCAGCTGGTGCATTAATTGTCTTACTTGGGGCAGTATTACTAAGAAAAATTTGGAATAGAGATAAATAAGTACTATTTTACCACCTAAAAGTGATTAAAAAGCAAAGGTTTATATACTAGTTCTTCTCTGGGAGTATACGGGGGCTATAAAATTGAGGCAAAAGTATGTACTCTATATAGACTATATAGCATATACTTATCTCTCTCAATGCCTTTCCAAATATGTGAGATACAAGAATGTCACTTGATAAAATAGTTAGAGAAACAAGACAAAGTCTAAACCGTATCAAAAGAAGCTACGGGACTGCATTTAATGTAGGTTATGGTAGAGCAGTAGATAGAGAAATAAGAAGAGGCCCTATTGAGTATATTGCTGATTTAGTATATAATAAAGTTAGAGGACGAGATAATACAAATATTGCAGACGCTTTCTATGACAGATTTGGAGATGATGAAGAAATTGGTCATCATTTACACAATCCTGATGTTGCCAAAAGTGTAAGAGCTTTGTCAAAAGATCAAGATACTATTGAATTATGGAATGCTCGTGATATGGATGGAACACAAAGACCAGCTTGGCATAGAAAATTTGAAAGATATAGTAGTTTGCTTCAAACTGGTTTAGTTGTAGGTGCTTTTGCATTTCCTGGTATTACTGCTGCTGTTTTTGGTTCAACTGCTTTAGGTTTATCATTATTATTTCCAATTGGTTTAGCTAAACTTGGAGTTGGTTGGTATCATGATGTTAAACGAGGAGGAGATGAATATACTAAACTTAAACATATGGCTTTGACCACAGCAAAAGAAGGTATTCAAGCATTTTATCCATTAATTACTCCTTTAGGTATACCAATTCCAACTTCTGCATATGGTATTTGGAGAAGTTATTCTAGAGAACATAGTACAGCTTCACAAGAAGAAGCTCTTCAGAATATGAAAACCCAATTAAAACAAGAAATACCTAATCTTTACCCAGCACCAAGAGCAGCACCGCAACCCGCTGGTCCTCCACAAGGAGTACCAAGAGGAATGCCTGCTCCTCAATATGCATAATAAGGTAAAATAAAATGGGAAAACTATACCAATCAATTGCAAGACGTGTAATCTTTTATGCAACAGCTGGAGCAATGTTAATTGGTTCTGGATGTGGTATGGGAGAGAAAATACATGATGGATTTGAAGCTGCTGCTAAATTAGACCCAACTTTTGATGAAAAAACAAACGGTGGATTTGCAAATAAAACTTTTGTAAAAGAAAGAGATGGTCTTGTAGAAAGATTAAAAGAAAATGATCATGATAGTCGTGCTAGTTGGATTGAAAGAAGAAGTAAGAAAAGAGATAGAATTTTATCTGGTGAAGAAGCAGCACCAAGCCTTGGAGACTTATGGCCAGACTGGTTTTCAGGAGATGTTTGGGGAGAAGACGGTGAGAGTCAAACTTTCGGAGAATGGTTAGAAGGTGGTTTAGGTGGATTATTTGGAGGTGGAAGTTCTGGAGGAGGAACAAGTGCACCGCCTGCTACATCAGAAGAAATTGTAGTTGCAGTTAATACATTATATAATACAAACAAACCATATGTTGATGCAAATCCTGCAATTACTATTGATGATAATTATATAAAATCAATATTAGCAATAGAATCTGGTAGACATATAGCTGCTGGAAAAATAGACAATATTGTATCACATACAGGTGCAGAAGGAGTTGGTCAATTTGTTGCTGGAAACGCAGCCCATAAATATGATGTATGTGATAAAGTTACATCCAATGGCGGAACATATTATTGTGTTAATATTGACGAGAGAAACAACGTAACAAAAGCTATTCCTGCTTCTGGTCATTATCTTACTGATCTTTATAATCTATATGATGGTCATAAAGAAAGAGATAGAATTTTATTTGCTGTTAGTTCTTACAATGCAGGAGAAGGATTAATAAAAGAATTAATTAGGCAAACAGGAAAAGGAACAGATGCAACATGGGAAGATGCAATGGATGAATTAAGTTTATGGGATGTAAGAAAAGCATATAAAGCAAAAGGAAGATGGAAATGGCATCACAATTGTGCTGCAAAAGTAGAAGAAATCAAATCACATGGATTAAGATTCCAATCATACTCAGCAGCATTTGGTACTGACTTATCAGCAACTCCGACAGTTGTAACTCCAGATCCTACAGCTGCTGGTCCAGTTGAATAAATTGCAAAAGACTTATTAACACTTAATTTTTTCTAGATAAAATGAAACAAGTAATAACAAAAGACAACTCAATTACATTCTTTAATGAGAAATATGATGAACATTATCATTGTTTAGCTGGGGCAAAGTTAGAAGCAATAAAAAAGTTCATTGAACCAACTAAAGTAAAAGATGGAATGATAATTCTTGATGTTTGTTTTGGTTTAGGTTATAATTCAGCAGCTGCACTTGATGTTGCTAAAAATCTAACTATCTTTGCTTTAGAAAACGATGAAAAAATCCTTGAAGAAATACAAACAATAAACGCAGACTTTGAAAGCTATGATATGATTAAAGAAGTAGCAAAGAATAAAGAATACAATAAAGAAGGTATCAAAATCAAACTTCTATTAGGAGATGCCAGAGAAACAATACACCAAATCAATGAAAAGGTTGATGTGGTCTTCTTTGACCCTTTTTCTCCTAAAAAGTGTCCAGAATTATGGACCCTAGAATTCTTCAAAGATGTCTTTAAAACAATGAAACCAGGCGGCATATTAGCCACATACTCATGCGCTACACATGTACGAAACAAGCTAAAAGAAACTGGTTTTATAGTCAAAGATGGACCTATTTTTGGTAGGAAATCACCTAGTACACTGGCTGTAAAGCCATTATAAGGTATATCTACCTCATTTAGCCACTATATAGTGATTACAAACCGAAAGGTTTATATAGTAGTTCTTTCTCTAAGTGTATATATTGGGGGTCATATAACATGTGGAAAACTATAAGTGCAATCATATTATTATTACTAACATTGTATTTTGCTAGTGGATGTTCTAGTCAAGGCTATGAATTTGATCCTAATGAATACACTTTTCCAGATGAATTTAACACTCAAGTCTATGAAATCTATCATGAAGCTGAAAACGATGGCTATGAAATGACAAGATATGAATATTCTCCTGATTATTTAACAGATGCAGATAAACAAGCAATTTTTGAATCATGGAGAATTGCAAGAGAAGAACAAGATATGTATGATACTTATTCAAAAACATGGGATAAAGATTCTTTTTATGTAGGCGAAAAAAAGAGAATTGAAAGTCTTTGTGAAGAAGAAGGATTCTTTGGTTGTTATGATATTAAATATGTTTGTGAAGATGAACATGATTGTAGAAGAGTATTCTCAGAATGTGAAGAAGGTGACTTTGATCCAACTAAACTAGTTTATCATGATTATGATAACTATAATAAAAGATATGATTGTGATCAATGGGATGTTGATATTGAAGATGATGAATTCGACATTAGAATGGTCGATGAAGAGTTCCTTGAAGAAGGTGGGTATCAGTGGGATTAGATGATGGAGTAAGAGCTGTTTTTAAACAAGAACATGAACAATTCAGAAGACAATTAAGAATTGCTCAAAGAGCTGATGATAGAATTTCTGACACAGATTTTAAACTTGATGAAATTATTGATCCTTATGTTGCAATTATTGCTTATTTAGAAGTTAAATTTGGCCAGGGTACTACAAATATTAATGATTATTTATCTGATATTCAAAGATCTACAACAGCAATAGAAAAGGAAGATCTCAGTACTGAAAGAACACTTAAACTTACAGCAAGATATTTAGCAACAGACAGAGCTGATGAAGCTTATGTAGAAGCAAGAGATAATTATGATGAAACAGCATTAATGCATGAATATCAAGCAAGACCTGCCGACAGTCCAGGTGACTGGACAACAATCACTTTACAAGATACATTAGGTGAAGAACATAACATAGATTATACTCAAATTAATGCATTATTAAAATTCTTAAAAGCTGATGAAACAAATGCTGAAATAATTACTGATGTTATTACAGCTGCTACAAAAGCATATGATGATGAACAAAGAGAAGGAGCTTCTCTTATGGATGCTTACATTAGAATAAATGGTGGTGGACAGACAGGAAGATATCTTCAATTATTAGATACAGCAAATGCTGAACCATGTGAAGCTCCACCAGAAACAGTTCCAGATGTTCCACAAGCAATAGGAGATGCTTAATCATTTCTTCTTTATCTTACAAACAAAGAAACTATTAGAAACTTTGTTTCTAATCGGTTTTTCGTATCTTTGATACGAAAAAACCTTCTGTATCATTATCTTGTGGCCAGAGACGTAAACAATTCTTAACACCAGAATTATACTTAACACCATTAAATTCCATAACAGCCTTCCCATGCTTAATATCTAAATCAATTTTCTCAGTCTTTGCATCTGGATGATTATCTAATAACCAAGAAATAACTGCTTCATTTTCATCTGGTTCTAAAGTACAAGTTGAATAAACTAATACTCCTCCTGATTTCAAATTATTAAATCCTGTTTCAATTAATCTTTTTTGTACTCCACCCATTCGCCTGGCCACATTTGGATTCCAAATTCTTATTGTTTTCAAACTCTTACGAATTGTTCCGATACCAGAACAAGGTGCATCAACTAAAACCTTATCAAATTGAAAATCTTTAAACCATTGACCTTGCATTTGTGTAACTATTGTATTTGTTAAACCCATTCTCTGCATATTTATTCCTAAGCTTTGCAATCTATCAAACTTAAAATCATTTGCAATTAGAATTCCTGTATTTTCCATATATTGAGCTATTTGTGATGCTTTACTTCCTGGTGCAGCACACATATCTAAAACAGTTTCATTCTTCTTAGGATTCAAAACCACTGGAGGCAACATTGAAGCTGCTTCTTGAACATAAATATAACCTAGTGTATGCTCGATTAAATTACCAACATCTCTACGTTTTTCTTCACCAATACCTTTGTGTTCAATCCAAAATCCTTCTTTGCACCATGGAATTGGTGTAAGTTCCCATTTATCTTCAAGTCTTTTAACTAAATCTTTCACAGAAATCTTTAATGTATTCACACGAATACTTCTTCGTAAAAAAGACAAAGAATATTCTTTGAACTTCTCAAAATCAGTTAGTTTACTATATTGTTCAATAAACTTTTCTTTGAATTCAATATCTTCAGTACCTGGAATTCTTCTTGGCATAAATAGAACTTTTCAACCAAGTATTATAAAATTTATGCTTTTAGAATAGCTTTTTATATGAAATATCAACCCCTTTTAGCATGGGTGTTGATATAAAAGCAGTAGAAGGAGATTTATATAAACCATTATTTGGTCTTTCTTATTCACTACTTCCAATTATTCTTGAACAAACAGATGAAGTAGGTAGATCTTTTGAAGATTATCAACAAAGAAATATTGGATGGAGATGTCTAGAAGCAGCTCATTGTTTATACAAATCAATGGAAAGCCAAGGACTTGATGTAACACTTTATTTTGGGAAATTACATAACGGTCATGAACATTATGCAGTTGGGCTTAAATTAGATGATAAAGAATATTTATGTGATATTGGGATGCTTATTGATGAGATTGTCGAACTCCCTAAAGAAGGAAAGTCTGTAGTTGATTTACCATCTAAAAAAGTTGAGTTAAATAGAAGAGAAGATAGATTAACAGTTCGTTTTCATGTTAGTGGTGGAGCAACTGACACATATTCATTAACTTTAACCCAAGCAGAAATTCCTGATGTTGAAACATTTGTTTATGACAAAATAAGGCTTGTAAGACTAGAAGATGGAAAAATACACACTCTTAATTATTATGGACCTGGAAGAGTCTCAGATATAATTATAGACCAAGAATCAAGAGATAGTAAACTATTCACTTCTCTAGAACATATTGCAGCTGAATTTAGTGTTGACCCAGACAAACTAAGAGAAGCAAATGAAAGATTAGAAGCAGCAAAAGGAAAAAGACCAATTCTTTTTTAGTGTTATTAATCTGTAGGTAAATAACCTCTCAGTACTTGAGATTCTTTATCTGGCAATGTTGCAAATCTTACCATTGGACCTTGTCTTACATAAAGTGTATCTTCCATCTTATCAGATAATTCTGCATCTAAACTATAACGATGATTTTCTCCTGCACTTGGTTTAAAACTTACTTCGTCAACAACTTCATCAACATATTTAGGAAATGGCAAAGGTTTACCAAACCAAACCTTAGGTAAATGCCAAACAAATTTATGTAATGGTGAAGTTCCTGCTAAAACTTGTAATTTCCCTTCTGGATTGCCATCTTTAAATGCATGCAATGGTTTCATTCCAAATATTTTGAAATAGTCTGTTGCAACAAATGCTCCAAAGTATTCATTATTTGTTGCAGAAACACCTTCTCTTTTAGTATAATTATGAACTGATTCTCCATCAACAGTTAATTCAAGATGTTCTGGTTTAATACAATGATGATAACAAGAAAATAATCTCTCTCTCAAACTAAAAGGTGCTCCAACAACTTTTGTAGCAAGATCACCAAAATACCCTACAACTGCTCTAGATAAAATATTTACAAAAGTCAATAAACCATAATTTTCTTTCTTCTTTTGTTTTTCTGTATTTCCATAATATAAATCCATAAAATTATCAACAGCACCTTTTGCAAACATAAAACCATACTTTGCTTGCCTTTCACCTTCTTGAACTTCTAGAATTCTACGAGATTTTATTTCAAGACCTTTCATTCTTTTATCACGATAGGCTTTTATAACTTTTGAAAAAACATCTGCAGGCTTTCCTTTTACACCAACATTATCTGCAACTACATTAACAGTTCCACTTGGTAAAACAAGGAATGTTGGAAGATATTCTTCAATTTCTTCATTAGTACTTACCTCATATATCTCTTTTATTGCATTAATATATTTAGTAATAGTCATTCCAAGACCACCATCTCCAGAACTAATTATAACTAATTTATCTTTCCTTACAACAGATTTATTTACTTTTGATTCAAGATCTCCATCACCGTTCTCAGTAACATTACGCTCACATCCAACTTGTTTAGCTTCTTTAACAAGATCTTCTAAATCTCCTTTTTTTCTTCTAAATCTTCCACCATTTGGATTAATCAATAAGTATTCATCATTTACTAACATAAAATTAAAGAAATACACTACTATTTTTAAACATTTACAGATAATTTTACAAAATCTACTTATTTGGTAAAATTATCTTAGATAACTTTGATTTTCGTAGAAAAACTGATTAAACAAAGTTATCTACAGGTTTTTCACCATATAAACGCCTTCTAACTTATAACCTAACTTCCGATAATAACTTCTAACTCCTACTCCAGAAATAACTACCATCTTTTTCATACCAACTTTTTTAGCAAGTTGCTCTGCTTTTTTCAATAATTTCTTACCAATTCCTTTGTGTTGTACTTTTCCAGATTTACCAATCATAACAGCTTCACCATAAACATGTAATTCCCTAATCAATGCAGAATCTTTTGTTATTTCCTTACGCAAACTACAAGAAGGAAAACGTAATCTACAGAATCCTAAAATAATATCTTGTTTAACATCTTCAAATGAAATAAAGATTTCAGTACCTTCACTTGCTTGATAACCTCTTGTAACAATTTTACAACCTTTAGGAATCTTCTTAAACTTCCGCAAAACATGACCTGCTTCCCTACAACGCATACACCTACATTTATTTCCTTTCTTTTTCATTAATTCTTCAACATATTGACGTAAATTAGTTCTATCAATTCCTGCAATTGTTCGATAAGTTGGAATATCTCTGTTAACTCTCATAATTCTGCAATATTCTGGAACATGTTTTTTGAATTTTGCAATTAATTCAACTGCTTTAGGGGTAGATAGTGGCTTAAACTTCTTTTTCTTATACAATTTCTCTAAACCAGTCCCTGGCATAACAATGCAAGGATATAATTTCAACATATCTGGTTTATAAGCTGGATTTTTAAACAACTCTTTCAAACCATCTAAATCTTTTTTCATATTTAACCCAGGCAAACCAGGCATATAATGAAAATTTAACTTAAAACCCAAATCCTTCAAAGTCCTAATTGATTTAATATTATCTGCAACAGTATGTCCTCGCTGAATTGTTTCTAAAGCTTTATCATAAACACTTTGTATTCCTAATTCTACTCGAGTACATCCTAATTTTAACATTTGATTAGCATGTTTTAATAATCCCCAATCTGGTCTTGTTTCAATTGTTAAACCAACACATTTTACAAAAGATTTTTTATCATTATAATCCTGAGACAATAATAATGTCTTCTTTCTTTTCTTTTTCAACTTCAACAATTTAGCATGTAACCTTTTCCGTCTTTCAGGACAAGTAATATCTCCTGGTAATTCAAAAAATGCCTTAAACTTCTTGAAATCAAAACCATTTTTCTTATAAAAAAGAAATGAAAAATCATTCATTGCTTGGAAAACATCCCTTACAAACTCATTTTGATAACGAGTAGAAAACGAAGGAAAGGTTCCACCCATAATAATTATCTCTGTTTTCTGAGGTAAATTACCTAAAACAGTGAATTGTTCTAATCTATTAAACACTTGTAAGTATGCATCATAATTATTTCTAATAGCTCGCATTGTTGCAGGCTCTTTTCCTGTATAAGATTGAGGAACATCACCAAATACAGAATCAACACCACCTGGACACATTAAACATTTACCATGTGGACAAGGAAAAGGCTTTGTCATGATTGCAATTGGTACAACACCTGATAAAGTACGAGTAGGCTTAGTCTGCAATTGCTTTAATTTAGGTAAATCTTTATTTCTAGCATGCAAAAGAATATTAATATCTGTTGGAATCTTTTTAACCTTATGCTTCTTACACAATTTAACCTTTAATCTATTCAATTGTGCTTTTGTATAAGATTTCTTCTTTAATAATGAGATTAACTCTTTATAATAATCTTGCTCTGACATAGTAATAGAGAAATAAATAGGGGTTTATAAAAGTGTCTATTCCCCTTTAACCTTTTTCCTGACACCCATGTATTCTTTCCATTGATCATAAATTTCTTTGTTTGTTTTTGGTTTTTTGAATTCCATTGTCATCCCTCCTACTAATCAATCTAATCTTGCTCATGTGTAACCTTCCTAATAACAAAGTTACTTATCATTCCAATTATAAACAACATCACCATTGCTCCAACTATCCATAACCAAGCAACCAAACCAATTGGTGTTGTTCTAAATATTGGGTTCAAGAATGGTGTATAAATAACTAATACTTGTAAACCTAATGAAACACACAATGCCAATATCAACCATGGATTTGAAAATGGCCCAATATTGTATTGTGATCTAATAATATAAACTCTAGCAACTTCAAACACAACTAATGATGTAAAAGCCATTGTTTGTGCTGTTGCAACATCTGTTTTTAATCCATATCTAAATAAAAACAAAGTAAAAATACAAATTAAAACACCTGTAACAACAATATTTGCTATCATGTTTGCATTAATTACATTTTCATGTGGATCTCTTGGCTTTTTTTCCATAATCTTAGCAGCAATTGGATCTACTCCTAAAGCCAAAGCTGGAAAACCATCTGTAACTAAATTAATCCACAATATTTGTATTGCAACTAAAGGTAATATTGCAGCACCATTTGCATCTGTAAAACCAATCAACATTGCTACAAACAACACTAAAACCTCTCCTAAATTACAACTTAATAAATAATTCACAAATTTCTTAATATTATCATAAATACCTCTACCTTCTTCAACAGCATTTACAATAGAATTAAAATGATCATCTGTTAAAACCATATCAGATGCTTCTTTTGCAACATCTGTACCTGTAATACCCATTGCAATTCCAATATTTGATTTTTTCAAAGCAGGCGCATCATTAACACCATCTCCTGTCATTGCAACTATATGACCAATTCTTTTCAATGCATCAACTATTCTTAATTTATCTTCTGGGTTTACTCTTGCATAAACAGAAACATTTTCAACTACTTTTGTTAAGTCTTTTGTATTTCTAATATCATCTCCAGTCATTGCACCTTCTCCCATTCCAAGCTCTGTTGCAATAGCCCTTGCAGTATCAACATGATCTCCTGTTATCATTATTACTTTTATACCTGCGTCTTGACATTTTTTTATAGAATCTTTAACAGTCATCCTTGGTGGATCAATCATTGCTTGCAATCCAACAAAGATTAAATCTTTCTCAGTAGTATTTTTGCCTTCTTTATATGCAAAACCCAATACTCTTAAAGCAGATTTTGCAAACTTCTCATTCATTTTAAGAATTTCTTTTTTCTTTGCTGGTGTTAATTTAACTAAAACATTATTTTCTAGAATTTTACTACAATGATTTAATATAATATCAGGTGCTCCTTTTGTATACATAAATCTTTTTCTATTTACTTCATGGATAGTTGACATCATTTTTCTTTGAGAAGAAAATGGAATTTCATCAACTCTTGGATATTTCTCATGTAATTCATTTAATTTATAGCCTGCTTTTTCTGCACTTACAATTAAACACCCTTCTGTTGGATCACCAATAACTTTATTGTTTTCTAGAACAGCATTATTACATAAAGCACCTATTCTTAATAAAAACTCAAAGTGAGCTGGATTAATCTTCTTACCATCTTGTTGGAATTCTCCTTCAATAGTATAACCAGTTCCTGTTACATCAAATTCTTTATTATCAACAAATAATTTCTTAACAGTCATCTCATTCTTAGTTAATGTTCCTGTTTTATCAGAACAAATTACAGTTGTACATCCTAATGTTTCTACAGAAGGTAACTTTCTAACTAATGCATTCCTCTTTATCATTCTTTGAACACCTAAAGCAAGAGAAATAGTAACTACTGCAGGCAAACCCTCTGGTATTGCAGCTACTGCTAAAGCCACTGATGTAATAAAGATCTCCATAAAGTCTCCGCCTTTCAAAACTCCTGCTAAAAATACAATAATACAAATTCCAATTGTTGCAATACCCATCCATTTTCCAAGATTATTAAGCTTTTTTTGTAATGGAGTTATTTTTGCAGGCTGTTCTTGGATTAATGTAGCAATCTTACCAATCTGTGTTTTCATACCAGTTTCTACTACAATTGCTTTTCCTCGACCAAATGTAACTTCTGTACCAGAAAAAACCATATTTTTCATATCAGCAATTTGTATTTTCTCATCTAAAACATTTAGTATTTTAGTTACAGGTGTTGATTCTCCTGTTAAAGATGCTTCTTGTGTTTGTAATCTTACAATCTCTATTAATCTAGCATCTGCAGGAACTCTTGAACCTTCTTCTAATACAATAATATCTCCTGGTACTAAATCTTTTGAATCAATTTCATGTTCTTTTCCATCCCTAATTACAATTGCTTTTAATGAAGCCAATTTCTTTAATGCTTCAATAGATTTCTCTGCTTTATACTCTTGAATAAAACCAAACACACCATTTAAAATTAAAATTAAAATAATTACAACACTATCTAAAACTTCACCAAGAGCAATTGAGATAATTGTTGCAGCAATTAAAATATAAACAACAATACTCTTAAATTGATTAAGAAAGATTTTGAATGGAGAAATACCTTTCTTTTTTACTAATTCATTGTAACCATATTTCTCTATTCTTTTATCTATTTCTTTCTTACTTAAACCACTTTTGCTTGTTTGCAATTCTTGCATTACTGCTTCTTCACTTTTTGCATGATACATTGTAATAATAAAGTGGGGCAAAAGCCCCACAATCACCTCTTTATCCCACGGATAATTCCTCATCAAGATGAGGAGTATAAACTTCCTTATCAGGGAACTTTTCTGCCAGGATTTTTATCGAAGCTGGCTCTCCATGCATTAAAACTAAAACTTTTGGATTAATATGAGCAATATATTTAATTAATTCATCTTGACCAGAATGTGCACTAAAATCAAACTTCTCAATATAACCTTTCCAAGTGTATTTCTGATCATCAATTATCATTGTTTTATTTTCTAATAAACTTCTACCATTTGTATCTTCGCTTTGATAACCTGTTAACAAAATTGAGTGTCTGTCGTCGTCGACATAATATGGAAGATGCCCCATTATTGCACCACCAACAACCATACCAGAAGTTGTAATAATAATTCCTTGTTGCTTTGCAATGTTTCCCCTATGATGCTTTCCTTTTACAAAATGTACATTCTCTAGAGCTTGTCTTAATTCATTAACATCTTTTATTGTTTCAGGATGATGTAAACACAATTGAGTGATCTCTTTTGACATTCCATCCAAGTAAATTGGTGTATCAATTGGCAAATCATTAAGCATTAGTATAACTTCTTGTGCTCTACCAACTGCAAAAACAGGAATAATAACAGAACCACCTCTTTCTATTGCTTCTAAGATTCTTTTTTTGAATCTTTTTTCTGCTTCTTGTCTATTTTCATGTAATCTATCTCCATAAGTTGATTCACAAATTAAAATATCTACATTATCAACATGATAATCTGATCCTGACACTAAATGAGTATTTGTATGTGAAATATCTCCTGAATAAAGTAATCTTGTATCTTCAATTTCTAATAAAATAGAAGCAGCACCTGGAATATGGCCAGCATCTAAAAATTTAAAACTCATATCACTAAAATGATATCTTTTATTTAATTTAACAGTCTGCATAAAACTAAAAGAATTGTAAACATTATCTTCACTATAACCAGCATGTGAATCTGATAGTGTTGCAATATGATAAGAATCTTTTAACATTATTTTGCTAATCTCTCTTGTCATCTTTGTAAGAAAAACACTACACCGCAATCCTTCAAAATTAAACATCGGCAATGCGCCAACATGATCTAAGTGACTATGACTTATGAATACTGCTTGGATATTACTTAGATTTAAATCACTTGGATACTCTACACCACCATCATGTTCTTTTATTTTCAAACCAGCATCAAGTAAGAATGTATCATTAACAACAACACAAGATCTCCCAACTTCCTGCGCACCTCCATGAAAACTTAATTTCATTTAGATGCCCCCTTGTCCATACGTTTCTTAATTAAGAACTCGAAACCATGTGATCTATTTGCAAATGTTTTGTCTGCTATTCTCTTATCTAGCCAATCTAGAAGATCATTATCTATCGTAACTGTAATTCGCTCTTTCATCTTTTTCTTTGTCTTTTCGTGAGTTATGAATATAAACGAGCATAGTCATGGACTATGCTCGGGTTGGCGTTTTTAGTATGCTCGTTCTACATACTATAACATATAATTACATAATATATGTTATTAATACATATTAAGTATGCACTTATATAAAAAGGTTGTTATTTTGGATAGAAAGGGATAAAAACAGAAGACTATTCCTTGCCTTAATGGTTGCGCCTCAAATAGCAGTTGAAGAGCCGATAGAAAATCTAGATACATTAAATGGAATGCCATTTATTTCTGATATAGGCGGAAGACAACAAATTGGTGGAGAATCAGGAGTTAGTAGAGCAATACCTAGAAATTGTGTAACTTGTGCTCATCAAGATATGTCAGAACAAGGATTTTACAATGGAGATTGTAATTACACACCAATAAAAGGAGCTACTCCAAAAGACATGTTTGGTGTTGATGGAGATGGTCATTTAGGTTTTAGAGTCAGTGAGAAAGTTAATGGAAATACTGTTGTAAAGATTGTTGCGCAATATTGTCCACATTATAGATTAAATAGGTAAGGTTTTTAAGATAAACTTGATTTCTTTAGAAAATGATACCACAAAATCCACTAGTAAAACCAGATATTTCTAGAGAAGCCATGCTAAGAAAAGCTAGAGAATGTGAAGAAGGACCAATTGCACAAAGGGGATTAGTTGATCATATTAATCAAATAATTAAAGCATGGGATAATTTAGGTGGATATGAAACAAATAGAGATAGATTAGTAGATTTAATGTTTGCGAGACAATTTGATTTACATTTTATTGCTTCGCCAGACCTTATAGATAACATTGTTACTAGATATCATTTATTAGGATATCTTAAACAAGAAGGACACCTAAAAAGAGAAAACCTTGAAGGAAATGTAAGAGATATTGGATCTTATAAAGGGACTACATTAGATGCGTTAGCTTTACATGGAGCTGATGTTCTTGGAATAGACATAGGAGGATATAGTTTTAGTTCTTTTGGTAACAAAAGAATATTAAAACGTGGTGGCATTACATATTTACAATCAAGAACCACAACCAGATATAAAAGAGATGATGTTGGAGAACTTGATCTAATAACTTGCTTTAATGTTGATTGGGTTGAAAACATGGATTCTGAAAGTGGTCGTTCTAATGATGGTTTTGCAATGAATTTATATGAAGCTGCATTGCCAAACTTAGCTGTCGGTGGACAAGTACTTTACACCTTTTCTATTCCAGAGAAAGAAAGAAAGAAAGATTTTAGAAGAATCCTAGAAGAAGTTCCTAATGGACAAATAATTAAATTACCTTCACAATTAAATGATATGGAAGATTATGCTCTTATTGTAGAGAAAGCTGCTTAAGAATAAATCCTATTAACTTCTTCATAATCTTCTTTACTTCCAATATCAAACCATTGCTCATCAAACACATAACCAAACACATCCTTTTTCTCTGAGAGATATCGAATAAAGTCTCCTGTGTTATCTGGTTTGTTGTTTTCTTGAATACACTTTTCTAATAATTCAACATCTTCTTTTGTAAAGAAATAACATGCAGTAGAAGCCAATGTTGTTTTTGGATTAGCAGGTTTTTCTTCAAAACCAGTTAACTTACTCTCAGCATCAAGTTCAACACAACCAAATTTATTTGCAATCTTACTTTTATCTTTTAGATCATAGACTGCTAAACTACTCTCTCCTTTTTGTTTTGCAAAATCAACAAACTCACTCAAAGAAAATTCAAATAAATTATCACCTGCAATAACCAAAAGTTCTTCATAAATATTCATATTTTCAATAACATAATGAATATCACCGATTGCACCTAAACGATCTTCATTTGTTTTGGTTTTATCATTTACAATTGTTAATTTTTTACTAAATTTATCTTCATTATTAGCTTTCCATTGAACAAAAGTAAGAAAGAACTTATTATTTGTAACAACAAAGACTTCATCAATATCTGAAACCTCTTCTATTTTCTCCATAATATAATTCAACATTGGTTTACCAGCTACTGGCAATAAAGGCTTTGGCTGATTCTCAGTCAATGGGTACAAACGTGTCCCATAACCGGCTGCTAAGATAATTGATTTCATAGAAAATATGAGAAATTCTAGGCTTTTTTAAGTTTCCTATTAATAACCAATACAGAAAGACTTAAATAGCCTGAAAGCCTAATATAATACAAGGTAGAGCTTTGGAATGGCAAGATTTATATACTAAAAATCATTTCAAGAAGTATGCTAGATAGAGTTTTAAAATTTGGGTGCAAATATAAGCAAATCTTTATATATAATTGTCATTTCCTAATAGTTAAACTAAAGGAGGATAAGATATAATGGCCTTTGGAGGAGATAGTGGAATTGGTACAAGAGATCTTAGTTCTGTTGATTTAGGTATAGATCCTGCTATAATCTATACTAGAGCTCAAGAACTTGAAGAACAAGGAAGACTTGAATCTATAACAAGACATGAGTTAGCAGATATGTTTGGAGGAGATGAAAGAATCTCTAGAATTGTAGATGATAGTACTGCTGAACTTCCGAGTTTAGACGAGGATGATTTAGCAAGAGGTCCTAGTGATATTCCTGAAACTCCTGAAATTGCCAATAGATTAGATACAGCTCTTGGAGAAATCCTAACTGGATATACTGAAGAACTTCATCCTGATCCAAGATATCCTTATGTAACTGGCCTTGCAGACACAGATGAAGTAAAACTTAAACTTATTAAAAAAGATAGAGCAGAAGGAGTAGCAAAACATGAAGCCTTAGCATTAATGCATCTAAGACATCTATTTGGAGGAAATGGTGTTAGAGCTTATCCAATTGGTAATTCTGTTGTTGTAGAATTTGTTAATGGTCCAACAGCTTATGACCTTCAGAGATACATGGCTGGTAGTATTCAGGCTTTTGGTGGAGATGTTACAGAGCTTGCTGATCCAAATAAAAGAGACATAGTTCTTAAATTAAGACGAGCTTTTTTAGAAAGACAAGTTGATAGGGTTGCAATATTTCAATCATTTCCTTATATTCCACTATCACCTGAAGGAGATGAAATTAGATCTAATATAAATGGTGATGGATTAAATGAGTATTATAATTCTAGATTTATTGAAGCTTTAAATGGAACAGGTGGTAATACTCTTAGAAACGCAGTTAATGTATTTGATAATATTTTAGATAACACTGAAACAGCATATGGTGATTGGTATGGTGAAAATGATGTTGCAGCATTAGGTTTAGAAGAACATGCAACAGAACTAAAAAGAATAATTGATACTCAAGATGAAACTGCTATAAGTACTTTTGTCGAGAGAGTTTTACAATATAAAGTTGATGTCCACCATATTACTAAAAGAGCAAACAGGGCAGAAGATCTTCATTCTATTGTTGGAGATCCTCAATTAAATACAACTGGATTAGCTCAAACAGAAGATGCATTCTCACTTGATCAACATCTTGCATTATATCAAAGATTTGAATTACAAAAAGCAAGATTAGAAAAACAGAAGAGTTCAAAAACAGTTGATAGGGAATTAAATAATACTTTAGCAGAATTAGTTTTAAACAAAGGAAAACCACTTGAACATTCCAAAATGCAATTTGCTCTCCTTGATGACCAATATAATTTAGAAAATTTCCTAGGAATGGGATTATACAGAGCTGTAAGAAGAAGTCATCTAGTAGATAATGGAATTGAAGAACATAGAACACGTATTGAAACTTTATGGGGAGACCTAACTAGATATGTTGGAAAAGATGATGCAGGCGATCAAAATCCTTTAAGAGCAGCTCTACATAATGCAATATCAAGAAAAGAATTAAGAGATGTAAAAGCAGTATTAAAAGATTATATAATAGCTAGTGAATCAGGACCATTCTCAAGAGGAAGTAATGATTACAGAGCTAGAATTGAAAGAACCCAAACTCTCGGTAAAGCAGTTATTGATAGAGATGGTCTTCTATATGCAATTGGTGCTATTGAATATTGTCAACAAAAAGCTAGACACTTTGATCATGATAGGGGTGTTTATCTTACTCAAGCTAAAGCTTATGTAAAAGAACTTATTGATTATACAGTAGAACAAATGAGAGTTGGAGAAGGAGAAGGAGATATTCAAATAAGTGTGCCAGTTCAAAATGGTAATATTGCTACAGTAGTTAAGAGAAATAAAGCTTCACCAGGACAAAATTGTGTAGATATTTATTATGGGGCAAGAGGAGCAGAACACCAGGTTACAGAAGAGAATCATTATTCAGTATTAATGAACAACCTAGATTATATTATTGGTACTAATGACAAGCATAATTTAACTGAACTGCAAAAAATTGTTCAACTTAAATATATTCAAAAAGTTATTCAAGAACATTCTTCATAATTTTCTAACTAAATAAGGACCGACTAAACAAAACACTTTCTGGTTTAATGTCATTAAATCGTGCAAAACAATTTGTTCATATGGTTTTAACTTTTTTGATTCTATTAATCCAATTGCTTGTTTTGTATTTATTTTTCTTAATTCTCCTAATTTCCTTATTTTATCTTTATCATATTTATAATAAACTTCATAGAATAATCTTGTCATTTGTATAACTCTTTCAAAAACTTCTAAGACATCTTTATTTACTTTTTTTATTTCATCTTTTCTCTTATAAAGATATGTACACATGTATTTATAACAATCTGCAATATTTTCAAGATCTTCTACAATATAATACAAAGGCCCAACTAAAGGTTCATTCCTTTTCTTATTAAGTAATCTTCTACAACCTGTTGTAAATCTATTATTAGATTCTTCTAAAAAAATAAGATTTCTAAGTGCTGTAAACTCTCCTTTTTTAATTGCATTATGGGTTTCTTCAGCCATATTAATTAATAGCAGAAAAGTTCTTCTTAAAATTGAATCAAAATCATCAAGTTCTCCTCCAACGTGTTTAATTCTACATGAAGTTGGAGATTGATCTATAATTTCAAAACCAACTGCTTCTTTACCAAGTGCTTTTTGAACATAAGGAAAAGTAGCTTCATCAAATTCTATTTTAATATCATCAACCCCTCTTTTATACAAGGCATGAATACTCCTAACAATCATTGGATAAAGATCTTTTACATTCAAAAAAGTCGGTTCTTGCTCAACATCTTTTTCAGTAGAAACAATAACTTTATTTCCTTGTATTTCAACATCTAATTCATCACTCTTTTTAATATCATGAATCTTAGCCCATTTTCTAGGTAAAGAAACTAGTTGTGTACTGTTTGCTATTTGTATAACTTTTCTTTTCATTTCAACCCCTTAATACACTAATAATGACTAATTATTTATTAACTTTTCTATTTTTTATATAAATTATAAGTAATATAAGGAGAATTAATATATAATAATAAAAAAGTCAAAATACTAAGAAAAAGTGGAAAACTACATAGAAATACAATAAACCCAAGAGGTGCCCTACATGAAGACAGAAGAGACAGAAAAAGAGGAAAAACAAATTTTAAAGATCGAAGCCAAAGAAGAGGAATGTGTTTACCTTGATTTTGGTGATATTTTCGCAAACTAAGGCGTGAAAGGCCTTTCTTATTCTTACTCAGAGGTAATTATACTCAGAAAGCTTTAAAAAGTGATATATATACCTTTACTATATGAGTAGATTCATAGCAGATGAAAGACTAGAAACCATATTATTTGATTTTCTTACTATGGCAGGTATTGCTGGAGATCAACTCTTCGAAAGGTTTAAATTAGGTGAAGAAGCAAGAAGAGAAGGTTTAATAAGAAAATGGGATGGGTCTACATCATTAAAAGCAGATAGAGATGCTGATTTATTGATCCGTACACACTTAGTAGATCAAGGAAGAGTAGGAAAACCAGGAGAAAGAGGGATTTATGAAGGAGTCGGTTTTATTACTGAAGAAAGCTGTACTGAAGAAAGAGGTTATAAAATAGGTGTTTATTCCAATGACGCTATTGTTTTAGTAGATAGTCTTGATGGAACTACAAATTATGTTAATGGTGATAACGACTGGTGTATTTCTATTGCTCTTGCTGAGAGAACAAAGGGTGGATTATATATGCCAACTATTGGTGTAATCTACAAACCAATGACTGATGAAACATTCTGGGCAGTTAAAGGAGCAGGCTCCTATAGAGAAAAACTTACCCGTACAGGAAAGTACGATCCAAAAGACCTATTTACATCAACAGTTACTTCATTAAGTGAATTTCGTCTTTTAGTTTCAGGATTTCATGGACAAGACCCAGTATTACAAGGTGTTCTTAATGATAAGATTTCTAAATGTGGAAATTTACTATATAGTAGATTAATAGAAAGAGGGAGCGCTGCACTAAAAATGTGTGAAATCGCAAAAGGTGGAGCAGAAGCTTATTTTAATGTTGGTGGAAGAAGGCAATACGATTTTGATGTTGCAGCAGCCCATTTAATTTTATCAGAAGCAGGTGGAGAATTCTCTGCATTAGAAAGAAGAATGCATTACAATAGAGGAAATCTTACTATTCCTGGAGGAATTGTAGCTACAAACGGAAGAGCTCATTCTGAATTTGTTCAACAAATAGTTTGTAGATTACCAACAGAATATTTAGTTGGACGTCCAGATTGTTCAAATGAATTATTAATAAATGACTTTCAAGATGGATGTATTGATGCTAGAAACTAACTCAACCCTTCAACCAACCTTTCTTATAGAAATAAAACAACATTACTAAACCAATAATTACCATCAATCCTAATGTAAAGAAATATCCATAATCCCAAAACAACTCTGGCATATTCTTAAAGTTCATTCCATAAATACCAGTTATCAAAGTCAAAGGCATCATTATTGTTGCAATAACAGTAAGTACTTTCATAATTTCATTTAATCTATTTGAAGTAATTGTTAAGTTAATTTCTAATGCATTTGATAAAACCTCTCGAGTATTCTCTATCATTTCATTGATTCTAATCATATGATCATAAATATCTCTAAAATATGCTTCTGCTTTTGCAGAAATAAATGGAAAGTTTCTCTTAGCTAACATTCCAATAATATCTCTCTGCCCAGACATATGTCTTCTAATAGCTAGAATTTGTCTTTTTAATGTAAATAATTTATTAATATTACCTGGATCATAAACTTTAAACAATTTATCTTCAATCTTATCTACTTTTTCATCAATTTTCTCAATTACAGGAAAAATATTATCAACTTCTGTATCAATTAAGTTATGCAATAGAAAATCAGGTCCTTTTTTCACTAAATCTGAAAGTTTTTCTGTTTTTTCTTTTAATTTTTCAAAACTATCAACAGGTCCTTTGTGAACACTAATAATATAATTCTTTCCAATTATAAAATTAAGATCATAGATCTTTAATCTTTTTTTAATATGTTTAATACCTCTTAACACTAAGAAATCATAAGTCATAAACTCTTCTGCTTTGATTCTAGATTTTTCTTTGAAACAATCTTCAATAGTTAGTTTGTGAATCTTGAATCTCTTCTTAATTAAATCTAGATCCTTAACATTTGGATTAGAAATATCAACCCAGATAAGTTTAGCTTTCTTTCTAAGATCCTTTAGGCCACCTCTTTTCAGGCCTCTGTTGTAGATGAATACATCAGCCATAGAAACATTCTATGTCTTTATGTTTTTAAATGTTCTGGAATTAAGCAGTTATAGCATCTTCAAAACTCATTATGTAATCTCGAAGGTCCTGCCTCCCTGGATGGGGCATCCCCCAGCGACGGACTAGTTATAATACTCGAAAGAGTTTTGACTGCAATGATGCTATAACTGCTTTGATACATAATATAGAAAAGTATAAAAACACGAATATGAAAGGTAGATAAAGAGGTGATGATTTGGCCAGATTAAAAAGAGCATTGAGTTTATTTCAAGTTACTGTATGTGGTGTTGGTATAATTCTAGGAGCAGGTATTTATGCATTAGTTGGGCTTGGAGCAGGCTATGCAGGACCAGCATTATGGTTATCTTTCTTAATCTCAGGTGTTATAGCAGCCTTTACTGCCTTAAGTTATGCAGAACTATCATCTATATTTAGAGAAGATGCAGGTGAATATGATTATGTAAACAAAACAATGGGTAAAACAACAGCAATCATCACAGGATTAATAGTATTATTCTTAGGAATATTCACTGCAGCAACAGTATCATTGGCATTTGGAGGTTATTTTAATAAACTTTTAGGCACACCAATCCTAATAACAGGAATTGGTCTTTTACTTGCAATGACTTTAATAAATTATATGGGCATAAAAGAATCTGCAATCATGAATTTAATTTTTACAGCTATTGAAGCAGCTGGGTTATTAATTATTATAGTACTTGGAATTAAACACCTTGGTTCTGTAAATCTATTAGAAATGCCAAATGGTATGCAAGGAGTTTTCCAAGCAACTGCATTAATCTTTTTCGCATACATTGGATTCGAGGCAGTAGTAAAGTTTGCAGAAGAAACAAAAAACCCAGAGAAAAATATACCCAGAGGAGTACTTCTCTCACTACTTTTCTCAACAATAGTTTATGTCTTAGTAGCAATCGCAGCAGTTAGCATAATGCCATGGTTTGACTTAAGCGTATCACAAGCACCATTAGCAGATGTTGCAGCAGTATCACTTGGAGTTTATGCATTTATATTATTAGGAGTGATTGCATTATTTTCAACAGCAAACACAGTATTAATGGACCTAGTCACAGTATCAAGAATGGCTTATGGTATTGCAGTAAAAAAAGCATTACCAAATTTCCTAACAAAAGTCCATGGAAAAACAAAAACACCACATGTTGCAATCTTTACAGTTTTTATTATAACAGTGTGTCTTATGTTTATTAAAGACTTAGAAAAAGTTGCAAACATAGCAGACTTATTACTATTCCTAGTCTTTATCTTAGTAAATATCGCGGTAATTGTATACAGGTACAAAAGACCAAATGTAAAAAGACCATTTAAAATGCCATTAAATATTGGAAAATTCCCAGTATTAGCATTATTTGGATTATTAACTTCAATAATGATGATTTATTTTGTACTCTTAAATTTAAAAATATTTTAACACAGTAAAATGGAAAGAAGAAAACTAGTAAGACCACGAGGGGCAATAAAATTAGACCTTGGTATTAATCGTAATTTAACATTAAGTGAAGACGCTTTTATTAGTTTAGTAACATCATGTGTCGAAGTCTACAAAAAAGAATCATTTGGAATCCTCTTAGGTATAATGCACAGAAAACATTATATGGTAATTGATACAATAAATTATCAAAGTGCAAAAAGAGGTTATGTTGAAGTTTCTGTTACTCCAAATAAAGTAAAAAGAATGAATTATGTTCTTAAAAGAGTAACTGACTTAAGAGTTATTGGTGATTTTCATTCTCATCCAGATGGACCAGAATACTTAAGTGATACTGATTATGATGAAATTGCAAGAAGTGGAACACCTCTATCTGTTCTTGTTGTTGTCAAGAAAACACGAAAACATAGAAGATGGAAAGTTCATAAAGACTTAAGTGTCTCTGGAAACATTGGAAGTAAGTTTTTTGTAAAAATCATGGCTTTTGAATTCGACGGAAGAGAAATCTATCCAATAAAAATAGTTTGCCCATATGTAAAAGAATTAAACAAAATGAGAAAACTTGTGCATGCAAAATACACAGAAATAAAAAAACCAAAGAAAAGACCGAAAAAGAGAATTAAAACAAAAACCAAAAAGACTAAAACCAAGAGTAAGAAGAAAGTAGTTAAGAAAAGAACAAGTAAAAGTAGAAAAACAAAAAAGTAGATATTCTAAAATTAGTAAATAAACATATTATTAAAATTTTAGAATATACAAAGTTATTAATTTGTAAAAATTAATCACTTGGGTATGTAAATGTTCAAAAAAATCGCAATCATTACAACAACAGATGATACTGCTTCTGTAAATATTAAAAAATGCTTATTAGAGTTATACAAATGGAATAAAACAGACAAAGAATTCGGTGGAAATGAAATCTACCAACTCGAAAACAAATCAAACATAAACAAACAAACTAAACTCTACACAACAGACATTACATCAATATTCTGCGAAAACATCGACGACAAAATAGATGCAGACTTATTCATCTTCGCAACAAAACACCAAAGCAAGTCTGGAATTCCTTCATTAAGTTGTCATTCTCCTGGAAATTGGACAAAAGCAGAAGCAGGTGGAGAAGATAGAAAATTATGTAATGCTCCAAGTTCATATTTAAGAGCAGCATTCTTAAAACTAAAAGAATTAAACAATTTAAACTTTGATGTAGTCCAAGAATGCACTCACCATGGTCCTTTTTTACAAAAACCAGTAATGTTTATTGAAATTGGAAGTACAAAAGAACAATGGATAAGAAAAGATTGTGGAAACATAATTGCAAAAACAATACATCACTTAACAACAAGTAAAATCAAAGAATGCAAAGCAGTATTAGCAATTGGTGGATTACACACTATGCCAAACTTTACAAAATATTATGAAAAAACAACAGATATTGCTTTTGCTCACTGCTGTCCAAAATACAATCTAGAAAATCTAGACAAAGAAATGATTTTGCAAGCCATGGAAAAGACAGTTGAAGACTGCAAAACAATCTACTTAGACTGGAAAGGCCTAAAAATTTACAAAGAACAAATAAAATTACTTCTTGAAGAATTAAAATTGGAATTTAAGAAAATTTAATTATTCAATTGGACCTGGAACAGGTACACTTTCTAATACTTCTCCAGAGTTTACAAAGTATTGGAAAATAGCTGCAAGATGCTGGCGAGTAGTTTCAGCGTCACTTTCTGTTGATCTATTTCCATCTTGGTCTGTTATAATCTCTCTTGTTCTTCCGTCTTGGAATATATGGTAGTCAAATCTGTGTCCAGATTCAGTATCTATGAAAGAAAATATTATCTTTTCTTTTTCTGGATTACCATCAGGGCCATTACAATAAAAATATGTACTCATTGTTGTGTTCTCAGCATAACGTCTAAAGAAAACACTACTTTCATCAGTTTCAAGATAATTAATTGCTCTTCCCTCTGGAACAAAAAAAGTATCTCTTGCATAAGCACCAATTCTATCTTTATATTCTTGTTGAGATCTTCTAGCAAAATTAAATCCAGGTTCATAACCATTGAAAACTCCTGGTTCTGTAGGAGTTGTTTCTACTGTTTCTCTAGATGATTCTTCAGCATCATGAAAGAGTTGAGTAGTATTTAAAACTGGAAGTTTTGCATCGTCGACGCTTACTTCAGCATCTGCAATAACTAGTTCTTCAAGTTCTAAAGTTGAAGGTTTTGAAGCAACCTCAACTTTAAGAGGACGTACACTTCCAAATTGTCCAGAACCATCAAAAACATGTGCTGTAACAAAATCTCCTGGATTTAAAGTTAGACCAGATGTATCATAAGTAACTAAAGCAGTCTCCTTAACTTCTCCAATAGATTCTGGGTTTGTTATCTTCTGTGTGCCTACTTTTTTACCATTTAGAAAAACTTCTACTCTATCTAAGTCAGGATTATCACCTATATCCTCAACTTTCATTCCTAAGTCACCTTCTCGTGAACACAAAGAACTTGCACTATTTACATCATCTTCATCACAAAATGAAAAAGAAGTAAAATAAGGATGTAAATCCATTTCTTCTCCTGTAAATGTAACTGTAACCATATCTGAAGCAAGTGTTTGATTTCTATCAAACACCCTAAATAAATATGTATGTTGTCCTGGCTCCGTATAATTAACTGAATAACCTACATTAATATGAAAATAATCTTCAAAATTAGAAGAACCAGTTGAAAAAGAAACATCTACTTCATCATTCCTACATTCAAATATAGTATATCCTTCAGAAGAAAATGTTTCTCTACAATCATCTTCAACAGAAAAAGAATTAAAAACTAATTCATGATCTCCATATAATTCTAATCCATATCTTTTTTCTGGTGTTCTTGGAATAGTTCCAGGTTCAAAACCAAATTCTGTAAAAGCTGAAACCCTTGCATTAACTCCTACATTTCCACCCGGAGGAGTTAAAGAAGGATACATACGAATATAGGGGTCTTCTTTCTCTCCCCCTACAAAAGGTACACTTGAACTTGGACCTACTGCCTCTCCAATATCTCTAACTTCATGGGATACTTCACTAACATCATCTGTAAAAGCTTCCCAAGCTTCTCGCTTTGATAATGTAAATCCATCTGAATAAGAAGCAAATAATCCTACAACTGTAAAAAGTGCCATACCAACCATAGCACTTATTCCAGTAACCTTTCTAATCGTTCTTCTATTTCTATAATCCTCAAAAAAATCATTCATACGATCAAACATAGTGCCTGTGTTTTCTCCTGCTGAATGAGTAGCATAAATTAACAAATCTCCATATTTACGCATCACTGGAACTTTTAAATAAGAAAATGCAATTCCTACATCACTACCTGCATTTTCTTTTACTGCTCGAATAATTCTTCCATATTTCTTCCTTCTTTCTAGTCTTACAGCATTATTTCCAAATGCATCTAATAATCCCCATGTGTGTTCTTTATATTTATCTACAAGAGCAACCAAACCCTTTGGATTTTTTCTTAATAATTTTTGAGTATTTGATAATGAATCAAGAATTCGTTTAATTCCAATTTCCCCATCAACTTTAACGTTTTCACAAATTCCTTCTAAGGTTTTTACACGATCATAAATAAGACTAGCAGGAAGATACCCAAGAAGTTCTGCACTTTCCATCCCTGCAACTTCTGCAATTCTTTCTACTGCTGCCTGTTCTTGTTTTTTTCTTTCTTTACCTTTTAATAAATCTGTCAACCCCATAACAATTGGGAATACCCTATTCTATATAAAGATTAGTACTTTTTAATGATAAAATAATATATAAACTAAAAATAAAGAATTATTCTTTCTTATCGCCATTAGCTTCAGCAGGTGCGCCTTCTTTAGCTTCTCCACCTTTTGCAGCGCCTTCGCCTTCTTTTTCAGTTGGCATTAATTGATCAACAATTTGTTGTGGAAGACCTTCTTCTACCATCTTTGCTCTGATTGCTTTAGATTCTTTGCCTTCCATTTCTTTCATAATTTGTTTACCAGTTGCTTCGAATTCTGTTCGTTTCTTTTCAAGTTCTTCTTGTAGTCTCTTCTTTTCTTCTTCCATTTCTTTAAGTTCATCTGCACTTAATTCAGTCTTACCAGACTCAATCTTTTCTTTAAAAGAACCTTTGTTAATGTCTGCAATAGTTTCATTTGCTGGTTTACCTTCAACCATAACACCCATACTTTGACATGTTCCACAAATTTCTTTTACTCTTTGGAAATTATCTTTTCCTAATAAAGAAGATTCCTTCATTTTAGATATTTTAATAATTTGCTCGATCTTTAGATCTGCTACTTTGTCTGTTAATGGATTAGATGCTGCTTTTTGAATTTTAGCTTCTGTTTTAATAAGTTGAGCAGCTGGTGGAGTACCTACTTCAATTTCAAACTGTTTTGTATCTGTATCTACTATAACCTTAACAGGTACTTTCATACCTTTAAAATCAGCAGTTCTCTTATTGATTTCAGCTACAACTTCGCCGATGTTAACCCCTACAGGTCCTCTAGCATAGGTTTTGAGACCTAAAATGCTGGCCCAAGGGGCGGAGCTGCAGTTGCTTTGCCTCCTTCAATAAGAGCATCAATTGTTTCCTTTGCCATTTTTCATTATATAATCACTTGGAGTCAAATTATGCTCTTTTAATAATTTGATCAATTTCGAAGCATTTATGTCAGAAGGAATTCTTCTCCCTTCACGCCATTTTCTAACACTTCTGTTATTTATATTAAATATATTTGCTAACTTATTGTTACCCATATATTTAATTAAGTCTCGAGAAACTATGTCCCATTTATAAATATTTTTAATTTGTGCTCCTTCTATTTCATTCAAATCTTCTAGTACATAAGATTTGAAGCATATATTATCCAAATTCCAGAAGAAAGGCAGTTGTATAGCTTCTATATTTGGGTAAAGGGACCTTGTTTTCAATATTAAGTTTGCTAATCCTTCTAATTCAATCTTGGCTTCATACCTATTAAATCTCCATAATAAGAACCGAACAATGTGTTTTATATTTGAGGTTCCAATTTTCTCAAAAAAAGTCAAAACATCTGTTCTTTTACATATTCTGATTTTAAATCTTCCATCTTTAGTATGTTTTACACTGGAATTCAACCCCAGTATCTTAAGGCTTTTTATTATATCTTGAACTAAATTAGTACATTTATCTGAAAATCTTCCATACATTATTTCTGTAGTGAAATCATAATACCCAAAATAACCATCAGTATCAAATAATCCTCTTAAAACAGCTGAAATATACTCTTGTTTTTCAAAACACCACTTAGGTATTTGTGAATTATTTTCAAACTTACTTCCTGGTTTTAAACCACAATCTTGTTCTAAATACCTTACAAAAGCAATATTTCCAAAAGCAATTCTTTTATTGCTTTCATAAGTAATTTTCTTGTTTAATAATTGTTTTATAAGAAAAATAACTCTTCTATTAAGGAAATTTTTATCTTTTTTAGGATCAAAAGAGATTCTCATTGTACCATCCCTTATTATTTCACCATCACCAAGAATAATTCCTATTAATTCTGCTAATTCAACTGATCTTTTTAGATCTAGTTTCTCGTTTTTCTGTCTTTTAATGTACTCTTTGGAATACTTTGTACCTTCATTTATTAACTCACAAATATCTAAATCTTCATTACTAATAAGATCCAAGATCTTTTTTTGATAACTATGATTTGGAATTCTTTGTTTAGATTCAAATCTGCTAATAGTTTGTCTACTTAGACAAAGCTTTCGTGCTAATTTAGTTTGACTCAAATTTAACTTTTTTCTAATTCCTAAAATAATCTTTTGCCAATCAGATTTTTTTAATTTTAAATTAGAAACCATATAAATCACAGTCTTGTCGACGTGAGAGCATATAAATGTTTTTCTATTTTGTGATAGGAAAATATAATTAATTCTTGAAACAATTAAGAATGATTTATATGATTAACATTTGAGTCATAAAGTTTTCCTATCTATTTTCTCATAATCATGGATCTTTTCTTCAATTACTTGGATAACTCTTTCTACATCTCCAGTAAGCTTACACATAATATCTGTAGGCCCCATAACCCTTGGCATTATCCTAAATTTACCTGTAAAAGAAGCTATAAAATAATATAGATCTCTTAATGCCATATAAATTAAATATACAAATATCAAAATAGCTAAAACATTCATTCCTAAAAAAGGTTGGAAATCAAAGAATCTTTGTGTAATTGAGGCAAACATTACAATATTCTCCCAAAGAAAACTATGATAAAAAAAGAAAACCATAGAACCAACTAAATAACCAAGAAAATAAAGTAAATGTAGCCATTGTATGTCTGTATAATATTCAACTAATTCAATATCTTTGAAATTAAATTCTAATATGTTTTTAGGGAATTTCTTTAATAAAATAACTCTATTTTCAGTAAAAACAACATTATAAAAACCAACCATGTGTGTTGATTTAATCTGCTCACCTGGTAATAAGAATTTACCATATTTTGCAAATAATTCAATAGTATCAGCAGAGGCTTTCTCAAGGTCTCCTTCCAAAACATAATCTGTAAGATACTTATCAACATCCTTAGTACGCCAACCAGAACCAAGTAGTTTTTCCCTTATCTCATCTTTAGTAAAACCCTTGGTTTGTTCTTGCTTTATATATTTAATAAGCCTTAAAGTATCTTCAACATCTATCTTATTCACCTCTTTTACAATAATCTAGAAGTTTTAATATAAATATTCTTCGATATGACATATATGATTAATAATTAAATATATAGAATAAATGAAAAAATAAAGAAAATAAAATAGAAGAGCTCACTCTTCTTGTTCTTCGCCTTCTTCAGATTCTTCAGTATCTCTTCTAATAACCTTTACTGCATCTAATCTAACAGTAATTGGAATTGGTACTGCTGCTTCAAGTAATTCAACAACAACTTCTTCCTTGGTTTTATCAATTCTACTAACTTTTGCTTTTTCTCTTTTGAAAGGACCTGAAATAAGTTCAACAATGTCATTCTTTTGAATATTGACATCTTTTTTGACTTGTTCTAACATATGTTCAATTTCTTTGTATTGAATTTCATTTGCTAAAACTCCTCTAGCATAAGGAACATTAAATGCAGCTTGTTCTGCTTCAATCCTTTTGTCTGCTTCCATAAAAATGTAACCCCTCATTCCATGAGGTCTTATGATAGAATAAACTGCAAGTTTTTTCTTTGTAATATTACTTCCTAAGAAATCCATAACTTGATCTTCTCTATTTGCAGTTGTTCTTAATGCAAATATTTTTGTAGAGATTGAGTGTTCATCTTCTTCTTTATCAGATGCTTCTTCAGCTTCAGCTTTTTCTTTCTCTTCTTCAGCTTTCTTTTCTTCTTTTTCTTTCTTTGCTTCTTCTACATCTTCTTTTACAGAAGCAAGGAATTCTTTCTCTGTTTCGTCGACAACCTCAGGAGCTTCTTGAGGTTCTTCAACAGAAGCTGGCGCTTCTTTGTTGACTTCGTCAACAGCTGGTTCTTCTTCTTTGTTTTCTGTTTCTTCTTCAACTGCTTCTTCTTTCTTCTCTTCTGCTGGAGCTTTCACTTCTTCTGTTGCTTCTTCTTTTGTTGGTTCTTCTACTTTCTCTTCAACAACTACTTCAGAAGTCTTTTCGACTTCTTCGTTTCCTTCGGAAACTTCTGTTGATTCTTGTTCAGGTTCATTGACCTTTTCTTGTTCATTGTTTTCATCTGACATTTTTTACACCTAAAAGAAATATATCTTTATCATTTGGATTGTAAAACCAATTAAACCAATTACTGCCATACCTAAAGCTGAAACTTTAACAATAGCTTTAAATTCTTCTGATGTTGGTTTCTTTGTAACTGTTAATACTCTTCGGCATTCACGAAGAAATGCCATTCCTTTGTTCATTAATGATGGTTTTACTTCTTCCATGGTTATCACTCTTTTTATTAATCACATAAATTCGATTCCTAACTCCATTTCTGCTTCTTTCTGGTCTTTTGTTTTTGGTTTTTTAACTCCGCCAAGAATTTGACTAGATTTAACTCCAGTTACAATAAGCATTGTTCTTATCATACCTGAAAGATCTTCAGCAATTTGTGCTCCCCAAATAACTCTAGCATCTTCATCGAGTTTTTCTGAAACACTTTCAACAACTCGTCTTGCTTCTTCTAAAGTCATATCAGGACCACCTGCAACATTAATCAAAGCTCCATTAGCTCCTGTAATGTCTGCATCAAGTAAAGGATTATTAATAGCTCTTTCAACTGCTTCAGTTGCTCTATTTTCAGTGTCACTTTCTCCAACACCAATTAAAGCAACTCCACCATTACCCATAACAGCCCTAATATCTGCAAAATCTAGATTAACTAGCCCTGCTTTTGTAACTAATTCTGCAATACCTTTAACTGCATTAGTTAAAATTTCATCAGCTACTTTAAATGCTGTTTGCATTGGTAAATCTGGTGCTAATTCCAGTAATTTATCATTTGGAATAACAATTAATGTGTCTACTGTTTCTTGGAGTCTTTCTAATCCAAGAATTGCATTATCATATCTTCTATTACCTTCCATTGAAAATGGTAAAGTAACAATAGCTACAGTTAATGCTCCTAATTTTTTTGCAACAGATGCAACAACTGGTGCACTACCTGTACCGGTTCCTCCTCCAAGACCACATGTAACAAAGACCATATCTGCTCCTTGTAATGCATGCTTAATATCTTGTTCACTTTCCATAGCAGCTTCTTCACCAATCTTTGGAATACTTCCAGCACCAAGGCCACCTGTTAATTCCCTTCCTAGCAAAATTTTCTTATCAGCTGTTGTGTATAATAAATCTTGAGCATCTGTATTCATTGCAATTGTTTCAGAACCTTCAATTCCAACTTCTGTAATTCTATTAATAGTATTATTACCACCACCACCTGTTCCAATAACTTTAACAGTTGCTTTTTGCTTAGCTAATAACATTTCAAGCTCTGCATCAAGTTCATGTTGTCTCATTGGTTTTGATGTTGTTCTTACTTCTTGTTTTGGCACAGATTTAACCTCTGGTATTTCTCTTTTAACTTCAGGTTTTTCAGGTTCAGGTTCTTCTTCCTTAACCTCTTCTTGTTTCTCTTCTTCTACAACTGGTTCTGGATCAGTTTCAACTACTGATTCTTCTTCTTGAACTTGAGCTTCCTCTGGTTTACTATATTCATTAACATAGTCATCTTTTGGATATTCATCTTCAGAAGTTTGGGTTTCATCCAGATCTTTAATTACTGGATTATTTTCTTCTTGATTATCTTCTTGTTCTTCTTTATCTCTTTCCATTGCATTATTTATAAAGGATTCCATTAATTCCACCTCAAAGGATCTTCCCTCTCTTTCCCAAAAATCTCCTAGATGTTTATTTATTTAAAGGTTTTCCTTACTTACTTTGAAAAAGTAACTTTCTTTATAGCAGGTATAAGTCCTGTTAATTTCTCATTCATTTTTTCCTGAAACTCCTCTGGAATTTCTTCTCCAATCTTCACTTTAAGCTCATTGTTTTCTAATGTAGCAGTGACATCTTTTGCCCCTGTTTGGACTTTTAGATAAGCACTAGCTTTTTCTAAGTCATCATCTACAATTTTATTAACCTTAAATGTATAGACTAATTCTTTTGAAGATAAAGGATGATTAAAATCAACTAATGTTCTACCACCAGTTACTGTTTTGATTATACCTAAAGCACCATCAACATTAACTTGCATACCAGGTGCTGGATTAATTCCTTCTTTTTTGAACTTTGATGTACCTATTAAATGGATTAGGTCTGCTTTTTTCTTACCAAAACCATCTTCTGGTTGAATATCTACTGTATATTCTTTGCCAGCTTCTTTACCAATTAAGTCATCATCAAGACCTTTAAGAAGTTGACCTTCACCAATACATACTACAACTGGTCCATATGTGGTATTCTCATTATGAATACCTGCTTCTTTGCTCAGTTTCTCATCTGTTGTATCAAAGACTAAATCCTCGTCTTTTAACTTACCTGTATATTCAATTTCAACAAAATCTTTTTCTTTTATTGCCATTTTTCATTACCTTTTATTATGATTCTCAAAACTACCTCCCGAAAGTTCTCAAGAAGTCTAAATTGATGTTTAGAAGTGGTTATTTATAAAGATTACTATTTAAATGCCTTTAACTGCCTTCAGAACTTCTTCGCCTACTTCATCAATAGTCTTATCAGTAGTATTTACAACTAGATCAAAATTAGCTTCATCTGTATAATCAATTCCATACAATTCTTTATATCTAAGTTTCTCAGATTCTTGGCGTTTCTCAATATTCTCAATTGTGTGCATAATATCTGTATTACGCTCTTCTGCTCTTTGATCGCCAAAAATACGCTCAGCCCTAACTCGTAAATCAGCCTTCAAAAATACTTTGAAAGAATTTGGTATAAAATGAAACCCCAATCTAGAATCAATTACAAAATTATTATCATCTTTACCTAATCTTATTTGTCTTTCATCTAATTCTTTATCAATACTCTTGTCATTCTCACTTAATTTATTTAATTCTAAAATAGAAACCCCTTTTTCTTTAGCCATTTGCCTCATTAAATCTCCATTAGAATAATGAGTTAGATCTAATTTGTCTGCAATATATTTAGCCACAGTGCTCTTTCCAGAACCTGCTGAACCTGAAATTGTTATTATCATTTTAATCAAATTATAGAACTACATTAAACATCTTTTTCATCAATAAAATCTTTTTCTAATTGATCAAGATCATCAATTAATGGTGCTTTTTTAGCATTCTCATCCCAGAACTTACCTTCAGTAGTCTCTTCAGTCTTTTCACCTTGTTCTTCTTCAACTGATTCTTTGTCTTTTATCTCTGGCTTATCTTCTTCACCTGGCCACTCTGGTCTTTTAATTGTTGAAGGATCAAAACCTTTTTTCTCTGTAGGAATTGCTTCATCTACATTAACTGGTTCTGGAGCAACAACAGTTTTCCTAACTTCTTCTTTTTCATTTAATAATTTAAATGGTTGTTTGTATGCTACTCCTTTATCAAAAACCTGACTCTTTCCAGTTGGTTTTTTCATATCTTTTTCTAACCAATTATTCAATCCATCCATCCAACCATCATAATTCCTATAAACATATGTTCCTAATACCCCTACAACTAACACAATTACTAAAATATACAACAAAGTTGAAAAAATACCTTTCTCTTCTGTTTCAATAACTGCTGCACCTGTTACAGATGAAATGCCTTGATTAAATTTCTTCATAAGTGGTCTATTATCAGAACTTACTTCAACAGTTTCAATTTCTTCTTCTGGAATTTCTGATTCAATTACTGTAGCTAAACTTTCCTCATCTATTTTACTAATATCTATTGTGCCTAAGCCATCGTCGACGACAACTTCATATTCCCCAGATGGAACTTCTTCAGAAAGATCTATTTGTGTTTTTCCTCCTGGTTGTAATGAAACATCTTCTTCAACAACATAAGTTCTTTTATCACCATCAACAACACTAATTAAATATACAGTTACAGTATCTTCATACAAAACATTTCCTTCATTTGTAAAATATAAAACATCTCCTCTAACATAATATGATGTTTCTTCAACTTTTGCAATCTCTAACTCAGTAAGTTTTTCAAGTTCTTCATACCTTGCATCATACTCATATTTTCCTGGTAAACTATATTTTGCAAATACAAATTCAATCTCTTCTCCAGCAGAATGTTGACCAGAATAAAGTTCTCCTCCATTAGGATCATAAACCACAATATCTACCTTTCCTGTCATTTCTGCTCCTGTTTGATCAAGTATTTTTGTAGCTGCTGTTAAAGTTTCAGCTGGTAAAAAATCTACACTACTTAATACATTTTCCAATGATGTTGCAACTTGATTTACATATATAACAGTTGAACTTGTACCTGAATTCCCAAAACTATCTTCTACTGTAACTTGAACTTCATGTACTTGTGGTGCAGCATTATCTGGAACAGTCAATGTAACAGAATAAGAATTGTCTTCTGCTACTTCTGCTTCATAAACTTCATCATATAACACTGATACAGTTACTGCATTATCAGATTCAACTTGTCCATAAACTGTAAATTCTTCCCCTGGATTTAATACATCATCAGAAACTTCTACAGTAAAATCAATATGACTTTCAACACTAAATATTCCATAATCTTCAAACTCATAACTATTTCCATTATCATCTGTAACCCTAACACCATAAGAATAAACCCCTGCACTAATATCCACTAATTGTTCATTAAAACTTAAAAGCCCATCTAATATTTCAACACTTCCTAATGATTTTAATTCATCACCCTCATCTACAAATATTACTGCATCTCCTGACTCCACATTTTCTCCATTTTGTTTAAACACATACCCATTCACAACTAAATTATCTCCTAATTCTAATTCTGAATTTTCTAATACAAAAAATCCATCTAAATCTTTAGTAATTTCAAATAATTCTGAATTAACACCATCTGGCCCATATGTAATTTGAAATTTACATTCTTGTTTGCCTGCATTATCTGGAATTGTAAAGTCTTCTGCTCCAAAAGTAGAGAAATCAACCTTTTGCCCAGCTATTGTAACAAGATCATAAGTCTTTTCATCTGAAAAGTCTTCACAATCTAAAGTTATTTTAACATCATCATCAATATTAGTCTCTGCCAAAATATAACCATCTATACTTAGAGTATCCCCGTAATTATAAAAATCATTATATTGACTCAAAATAGTGATTTTCGCACTAACTATAGGTACTAGAAACAAAATAATCAATGCTAAAATTACCCATCCCTTTTTCATGTAATATTTCAGTGTGGTTCACATATAAAAAGTTTATCCTAATTTACCTTAAAATAAGACAAAGATTTATAAAATACCCTAAATTCACTGCCTATAAGAAATAATTATCAAATGGGGGAAATTAATATGGCAAATGATCAAGTACAACCAATCTTTATCTTACCAGAAGGAAGTCAGAGGACAACTGGTAGAACAGCTCAAAGAAACAATATTATGGCTGCTAAACTAGTAGCTGAGACAGTTAGAACAACTTTAGGTCCAAAAGGAATGGATAAAATGTTAGTAGATTCATTAGGAGATGTAGTTGTTACAAACGATGGAGTCACAATTCTAGAAGAAATGCAAATTGAGCATCCAGCAGCTAAAATGATAGTTGAGGTAGCAAAAACCCAAGAAAATGAAGTTGGTGATGGTACAACAACTGCAGTAGTCTTAGCAGGCGAATTACTGAAAAATGCAGAAGACTTAATTGAAAAAAATATTCATCCTACATTAATTGCAAGAGGATATAGATTAGCAGCAGAAAAAGCACAAACAATTTTAGAAAATGTTGCTGAAAAAATAAGTGAGAATGATGACAAAGTATTAAGAAAGATTGCAATAACTGCAATGACAGGTAAAGGTGCAGAAACTTCTAAAGAACATCTTGCTGATTTAGTTGTTAAAGCAACAAAAGCAGTAATGGAAAAAGAAAACAACGAATTGTTAATAGATAGTGAAGATGTAAAACTTGAGAAAAAAACAGGTGCATCTATTGAACAATCTGAAATGATAAAAGGAATTGTTTTAGATAAAGAAAAAGTTCATTCAGGAATGCCAAGACGTGTAGACAATGCAAAAATTGCATTAGTTGATTCTGCATTAGAAATTAAAAGCACTGAAATTGATGCAAAGATACAAATTACAGATCCAGCTCAAATACAACAATTTATGGATCAAGAAGAAACAATGTTAAAAAACATGGTTGCAAAAATAAAAGATTCTGGAGCAACTGTAATATTTTGCCAAAAAGGAATTGATGATCTTGCACAACACTTCTTAGCAAAAGAAGGAATCTTTGCCACTAGACGTGTAAAAAAATCAGATATGGAAGCATTAGCAAGAGCAACTGGTGCAAAAATTGTTACAAATTTAGAAGATCTAAGCAAAAATGATCTTGGAAAATGCGGAGCAGTTGACGAGAGAAAAGTTGGCGACGAAGAAATGGTTTATATTGAAAATTGCAAAAACCCAAAAGCTGTTACAATCTTACTTCGAGGTGGAACAGAACATGTTACTGACGAAGTTGAAAGAGCTGTTGAAGATGCTCTTGGAGATGTTCGTGCAGCATTACAAGATGGAAAAGTCGTTGCAGGCGCTGGTTCTGTTGAAATGGAACTTAGCAGGAATTTACGAAAGTTCGCAGAAAGTTTATCTGGTAGAGAACAATTAGCTGTTACTGCTTTTGCAGATGCAGTTGAAGTAATTCCAAGAACACTTGCAGAAAATGCAGGCTTAGATCCAATTGATGTCTTAACTGAGTTAAAATCATCTCATGACAAACTAAAGAAATGGGCTGGTGTAGATGTTTTTACAGGCAAAGTAGTTGATGCCTGGAAAAAAGACGTTGTAGAACCTTTACGTATTAAAACACAAGCAGTAAGTTCTGCAGCAGAAGTCGCACAGATGATACTTAGAATCGACGATGTAATTGCATCAGGCGGAGCCAAAGGCGGAGATATGCCACCAGGAGGCATGCCTCCAATGGGTGGAATGCCTGGGATGTAGGATTTCGGCTATTTTAGCGCTTTTTTACTTTTTCTTATATATTCTACCACCTCTTAGTGATATAAGTACTATTCGTAATATATATAGATTCCGTAGACTATATAGGGTAGCCTTAAATAGGCACCCCTAGCTACTTGTATATATGGAACTAAGAAATATACAAAGATCAGGAAGTACATATTATGTGTACTTACCAGCGCAGTGGTGCAAGGAAAATAGTATAGCATTGGATTCTAAAGTTGAACTAAATGTCTCTCCAGATGGAAAATTAATGCTATCTGTATTTGGCACTGAAAAACCAGAAGAATCCTTAGTTATTAATGTTCCAAATGGAGACTCTAGATTCATCAACAATTACATTAAAGCAGCTTTCTTAAATCCATTAAAATCATTTAAAATCAAATTAGACAAAGATATTAACCCAGCAGATATTTTACATTTTAAAGAACACATGGGAGGTATTGACTTTGTTGAATTTAATAATAAAGAAATTACTTGCGAAAGTCCAACATATTCTGAAGAACCTGATGTATTATTATCAATGATTGTAAGAAAAATGTTAAGCATGATTAATTTGATAAGTGATGATCATAATAAAGACCTTGTTGAAAGATATGAAGAAGAAATTGACAGAAATAATATTTCAATTAGAAAATCAGCAATGGGAACCTTAACTTTCAAAAGACCTTCAAAATTAAAACATATTGAATTATTTTATATTGTTGAAATTTCTGCTCAATTAGAAAAAATAGCAGACCATGTTGTAAAAGGAGATCTTTCAAAAGAAGAACTTAAACAATTATCAGAAATATTAAAATTAATTCAGAAAGTTATGAAAGATTCAGATATTGAAGCATGCAAAACTTTCTTTAATTTAATAAATGAAAAAGAAATGAAAAGAATTTACAATCACTTGAATGCAATATCAGATGTGTTTATTGATTGGTCTATAACAAAGATGGTTTTGTAAACTGTCGACGACAAAAGTGGATAGTTAGTGGGTTAGTAATTATATTCTAGTTAGTTCTAATAATATTATTCTTAATTACAATTAATTTTATAAGTATAACTAAGTACAGTACGGAATCTTCGTACTCCACCTAGGACAGGCTTATATTAAACAGAAGCATTCTAAATACATGGCATTTACAGTATTGCAATGGTATGCAACATGTTTTGCATGTTTAGTAACTGGCATTATTTTAGGTAAATTATTCTCTGCAATACAATATGCACTAATGTTTCCAAAAGCCAAAGATCATTTAACTGCTTTTAGATTGTACAAACAAGAAAAGAAAAATAATTCTAATGTTTTAGCAGAACCTAGTAAAACTAATTAGGAACGTTTTGTCTGCCTTTAATGTAATGCAAACTTTTACCATATCTAAACAATTTCTTTTCAGCTGGTAAATTCTCATCAACTTGTTTAAAATTTACATCAATTCTCTTTTTTAAGAACTCTGGTTCAAATGGTTTTGTAATATATTCATCAACACCACAAGATGTTGCATTATTAACATCCTCCATTTGATGCTTTGCTGTAAGCATAATAATTGGAATTTCTCTAGTTTCTCTATCTGATTTCAATCTCTTACACACTTCAAAACCATCTAATTTTGGCATCATAATATCAAGAATTATCAAATCAGGCTTAGATTGAGCCATTTTAAGGGCTTCTAGACCATCTTCTGCCTTAATTACCTCATAATCAGACTCTAGTGTCATTTCTATTAGTTCTCTGATTGTATATTCATCATCCGCTATTAAAATACGTTTTTTCATTCCCCTCAACTACTCTTATATACCTTCTAACATATATAACGATTTATATACTGCAGTATATAGGTCTTTATAAATATTCTACTCAATCTAAGAGATATGACTGAAAAATCCAACATCATAATAAATGGAAAATTGATTGAAGAAAAAGCTTGGAAAGAATACATCAATAATCTAAAAACTGAAATAGAAACAATTACAGATGATCCAGATAAAGAAAAACTAAGACAAACATTACTTAATGCAATCAAAACACGTTGCAAAGGCAAATTCGGAATTCTTTTATCAGGTGGTGTTGATAGTTCATTTATTGCATTAGTTGCTAAAAAACTAAAATGTGATTTTATTTGTTATTCAGTTGGTGTTGAAGGTTCTCCTGATGTTGAATACGCTAGAAAGCTCGCTGATGAAATTGGCCTAGAGTTAAAATACAAAATATTAACAGAAGAAGAATTAGAAAAAGTCATAAAACTAACTGTAAAAACACTCAATAATTCAAATGTTGTAAAAGTTGGAGTTGGTTGCGTTGTTTATGCTGCAGCTGAACTTGCTAAAGAAGATAACATCAATGTTCTATTTAGTGGACTTGGTTCTGAAGAAATCTTTGCAGGCTATGATAGACATGGTCTTGCAGAAAATGTAACAGAAGAATGTTGGTCTGGCTTAAAAAATATGTGGGAAAGAGATTTTGTAAGAGATTACACCCTAGCCAAGTTTTTCAATGTAGAATTAATGACTCCTTTTTTAGATAAAGAATTAATTATTGAAGCAATGCTCTGGCCAGATAAAGATAAACTTGATGAAGATCAAAAAAAAATAATCTTAAGAGAAATCGCAGAAGAAGAAGGTCTTCCAGATGAATTCGCCTGGCGAAAAAAGAAAGCAGCACAATACGGAAGTAAGTTTGACAGAATTCTTGCAAAGATTGCTAAGAAAAAAGGCTTCAAATTCAAAGGAGACTATTTAAAAAGCCTCCTAGAATAATGATATTTCGAATCTAAATATTTATATATAGAATAGAATTTCTAATTCCTAATAAAATCAACAAATAAAGGTGAGAAAATGACAATACTTTCTATAAAACAACCAGAAAATCAAGCTTTTGAAAATTATTATGGTGACAATGCAAAATGGGAATCTTTAATCAACAAAATTAGACAATACCAAGAAAAAGGTCCTATTGAAGTTCCAATAATCATCAATGGAAAAGAAATCAAAACAAATAACACTTTTAACTCAATAAATCCTTCAAATTTAAGCACTGTAGCAATAGGCCACAAAGGTAGTGAGATTGAAATGAAAGCTGCAGTTGATGCTGCATTAAAAGCTAAAAAAGATTGGGCTGCATTAAAACCAGAAACAAGAATTCTATTAATGAAAGATTTAGAAAAGATCTTATTACAAAGACACGAAGATATTATTGCAGCTGGTATGTTAGAATGCGGTTACAATGCTATTGAAGCAGAAGGTGGTTATGCAGAAATGATTGATTTTATGCGATTTAATCCATTTTTCTATCATGAACTTTTACAACAACAATTAAAAGATAGTCCTGATGAAACAAATTCAATTGTACATAGACCATTAAAAGGATTTACAACTGCAATAACTCCATTTAATTTCCCAATTGCAATTGGTTATAATTTACCTGTTGTAATGGCTATGACAGGAAATGTTGTTGTTTGGAAACCAAGCAGTGATGCAATCTTAGTTTCATATTTATTCATGCAATGTTTAAAAGACGCTGGATTCCCAGATGGTGTTATTAATATGATACCTTGTCCAGGGATAGAATTTGGAAATGTTGTATTAAAACATCCAGAATTAAGTGCAGTAAATTTTACAGGAAGTTATGATACAGCTTGGGCAATTAAACAAATTGTCGAAGGCTCTGGAAAAAGATTACATTTCCCTCGAGTAATTGCAGAAACAGGTGGAAAAGATTTTATGTGGGTTGATGTATCTGCAGAACCTTGGTTAGATGATGTTGCAGACCAAATTGTTGCAGGAGCTTATGGAAGATCTGGACAAAAATGTTCTGCAAACAGCAGAGCTTATGTTCACAAAAGTTTATTACCAACATTATTAGAATTATTAAAACAAAGACTTGATAATTTTACAACAGGAGATCCTACAACTAATAAAGTTAATATGGGTCCTGTAATAAATGAAAAAGCATTTAATAAAATTACTTCATACATTGAAGAAGCAAAACAAGATCCTAATTGCACAATTATTTCAGGAGGAACATTTGACAAATCTTCTGGTTATTACATAAAACCAACAGTTATTGCAGTTACAGACAAAAGACATAAATTAATGCAAGAAGAAATCTTTGGTCCAGTAATTGCAATTTATGGTTTTGACGACGAGGATGAAGCAGACACATTAAAAGCACTTGATGAAAATGGATACAAATTAACAGGCAGTGCTTACATAAAAAATCCAACAAAATTAGAAAAATACTTGCCTATTTTTATTAACAATGCTGGAAATTTATATGTTAATAGAAAAACAACTGCAGCAGACGTAGCAAGACAACCATTCGGCGGCGATGGTAAATCTGGCACAAACAAAAAAGCAGGCAGTAAAGAATATTTGTTTGAGTTTATATCTCCATGCGTAATGGGTTACAGACACACACCAAGACCAACAAGAGGCTAAAATGGTAAAGAATCCAGGACCTTTTCCTCCAGCAGACTTACCAACTTCACCAGATGGGGGAAAAGTGTATCATTTAGATGTAAAACCTGGAGATATTGCTCCTGATATTATAGTTGTCGGTGATCCTGATAGAACTACCACCCTTGCTGATGAATATTTAGAACCAGATTATTTTACACATGAACATAGAGGCTTAAGAACCGTAACAGGAAAAACAAAAGACACTGGCCAATATGTATCTTTTGTTACACATGGTATGGGCACTCCTTCTGCAGATATTATATTTGGAGAACTTATTATTTTAAATGAATTAATTTGGGAAACTAAGAAAAGAAAAGAAACGTGGGATCAAATTAATATAATAAGACTAGGAACATCTGGAGGACTAAGAGAAGAAACCCAACTTGGATCAGCTCTTATTACTAAATATGTTGTAGGTTTGGATGCTGCTGGATTATATTATAGTGCAGCAATCTCAGATGATTGTTGTCCACAACTTGAAAGATTAGTAGAAAATGCTATTAACGATGCAACACCAAGTGGAGAAAGACATGAAGGAAAATTCCACCCATATAGTGCAAAAGCAACACAAAGTGTTGTTGATGCATTAGAAAGAGCTGCAGGAAAATATGATGTTGATTATAAAAAAGGAATAACTGTTTCTTGTCCTGGATTTTGGGCAGCCCAAGGCAGAGATATTTTTAGAACTCGTCCCACTGTTCCAGATTTAGATAGAATGTTTGCAGAGTTAAACCCAGAAATTGATGGATTAAGATTTGAGAATATGGAAATGGAGGCATCCATTCTAATTTATCTTATGGCAGACCAAGGATATAATGTTGGATGTATTTGTCCTGCTGTTAATAATAGAAGAGAAGGAATCTGGGATGATAATCATGAAGAAAACTTAATGACTGCTGGTAAAGTTGCTCTCGGTGCATTGTATGACCTTAGACAGCAACAGACTGATTAAACCTATGCAAACGGAACTTCATCCTCAGACTTAATTCCATAGATAAATAAATAATTCCAGAACAAAGACTTTTTCTTTCTAATAATTACTCTGAAGCCAACTTTATCAAATATATCCTTAATCATATCTTCGTTTGCTAACCAACCTGCATTTGGAAGCATATGAAAGAAATCAACATAATCACAAAAACAAATCTTTCCGCCATCAGGAAGTCTTTCATGCATCTCTCTCAAAACCTTCTCAATATCTTGCATATAACCAAACATGCCCATTGAAACAATTGCATGCACTCTTGGAACTCCTTGATGTACTTGATTAACTTGATGAGGATCATGGAAAAACTCAACATTCTCTAAATTTAATCTTTTTAATCTCCATTTTGCTATTTTAATTGCATTAGCTGAGATTTCTGTTGCATAAACTTCTCCATCACTTCCTGCCCTAGAAGCAATTTCTTTAGTTAATGTACCAACAGATGAGCCATATTCAAGAACTCTTTTGCCTTCAATTTCCTCGTCGATAAGATCAAATATTTCTTGCTTCACAGACTTTAAAATAAAGAACCTATCAAATAAAAATGACAATGGTGCAATATAATTATTTAAACTAACTGCAGCATCTGGATCATAATAAACCTTTAACAAAATATAGATTGGTATTCCAAAAAACAACAAAGATAATGCCAATAAGAAAATTGGTACTGCATGCGCTGTTGTTATTAACCACATAACTATTAAGAACAATAAAAACAAGATTACAATAATACACCCAGGCCATGCAAAAGGTGTTGTAAAATGACGAGTATGGTCTGGTAATTTCTTTCTTAAAAACAATAAACTAAGAATTACTGCACTATAAAGAATTAAAACTAATGGAACAAGTAAATGTAATAGAGTTTTATATGCTCCACCTCCAATTATAACTAAAATCGACGTAACAATTGTTTGAAAAATAATTGCTTTGTAAGGAGTTTTATAGACAGGATGAATTTTAGATAATTGACTTAAAAATAATTTATCTTGAGCCATTGCTAATATTAATCTAGGTGCTGAAACAATCCAACCAGCAACTGACCCAATAATAGCTAAATAAACAATAATTGTAAATATTTTTACACCAAGATCACCATAATGCACAGCTGCTAAATCAGATAATGGAGCAGAAGAACCTCCAAATACTTCCCAATTAATTGCATTTAGACTAGTAAAAACAGAAAAAAGAACAATCACTGCAATTATTACTGTTCCCCAAATCAATGCTTTTGGCATTACTCTTGCTCCATCTTTTGTTTCTGCTGCTAAGAATGTAGCAGTTTCCCAACCAAAGAATGTTTCAGAAATACTAAAAATAGTTATTATTATCAATGACATTGGCCCGATAAAAAATGGAGTAAAATTTTCTGGATGAAATGAAAGTGCACCAGGAATTGCTAAACCAAGTATTGCACAAAATGTTATTATTGCAAAAGCAACCAACATAACTGCTGAAGTTTTCATACCTTTATATGCAATATAATTAAACATAAACAAAAAGAATAATGCAATTGGTATTGTAACCAAAGGTGCTTCTACAGGAACTAAATATTGTATAGCACCAACAACTAACATCGCTATTGTTATATTTCCAGCTATTAAAGTTCCCCATCCTATTAAGAAACTCCAAAAATAACCATAAGCTTGCTTACAAAACTCATAAATTCCACCTGCTTCTGGAAACATAGATGTTAATTCTGCAAAAATCATTGAAATATAAATAGCAATTATTGCCATAACAGCCCATGCTATTAATGAAGCTGGACCTGCTAAACTTGCTCCAACAGCAGGCAAAAAGAATATTCCAGTACCCATGATGGAATTTATAGTAATAAGTAAAATAACAGGATAACTAAGTACTTTTTCTAATTGAGGTTCTTCTCCTTCTGATTGTTGAGCTTCCCCAGGAGAATGTACATAATGTCTTTCTTCTTCTTGCTCTAAGAACTTATCAGCTGATACTCTTTTTGGCTTTGGAGGTTCTCCTATTTCTGGCATAGCTTAATTTATCACGACTTGGTTTTAAATTATTTGTGTTTATTATACTAAAATAATCTAATTTTTAACAAAGTATTTAAAATACATATACTCATAAGAACATATGAGTAGAATTATTAGAAAAGGGAAAAGAGTTCTAAAAACAAGTGAAAGTGCTCTTAAAAGAGGAGAAAAAGCTATTGAAAAAGGTATTATTAGTGGTGGTTCTGCTATAAATAAAAAAAGACTTGAATATCAAAAAAAGCTTGCAAAGAACACAGGACTTATTTTCATCATTCTAATGATTATTGTTTTTACAATAGTTATTATCAATTACAAACATTTTGAAGATGAAGCAACTTTTTTCGCTCAAACATATGGAGTTATAGGTATATTTGTTGTTGCTTTTGCTGCAGACATGGTAATGCAACCAATTGGTCCAGATGTTCCTTTAATTGGCGGAATATTAGGTGGTATTAATCCATATTATGCATTTCTTGCTGCTGTATCAGGGAGTATTGTTGCAAGCTTAGTTGGTTATTTATTAGGAAACTTCTATGGAGAGTTTGGAATTAAAATGCTTTATAGTGAAACAAAATATGAAAAATGGAAAAAAATGTATGCAAAATGGGGTAAACTTAGCTTAGCAGTTGCTGCTATTTCTCCTGTACCTTATGTTCCATTTTGTTGGATTTCTGGCATATTTAAGTTAAGCTTACTAAACTTTGTAATCTTTGCATTTATTCCAAGAATAACTAGATTCATTCTTGTAATGTATTTATCTACTGCAATTATATTCTAAAAACAAAAAAGAATTAAATAACTAAGAAGTCTCTGTGTTTAACTCTTCTAACGTCGTCATCACTTACTGTGAATCTAACATCATACCACCCTGGATTAGCATCTTCTGGAATAATAAGAGTAATTATTTGAGATTCTTTGTTTCTCATTTCAAACTCAAACTCAGTACATGGAACATATTCTCCAAATTCTAAGATTGCTGCAGAGATCTTAATATTCTTTATATCATAACTTCCAATGTTTTCAATAGCAACATGAATTGGTAATTCATCTCCTGGTTCAACTTCAAGTTCATCAACCATGAATCTAATTCCATCAATAAAAATTATTCTTCTTGGATCATTGCTTAAGTCTTCGCTAATTAAAACAACTGCAGTATCACAATCTCTAGCTCCTTCGTCATCTTCAACACAAAGTTCTACATCATATTCTCCTGCACTTCCATAATTAACTAATGGATTCTCATCATAACTGTCGACAAAACCATCATTATCAATATACCATTCATATATTAAGACTCCACCTTCTGGATCATAACTTCCTGAGGAATTTAATTGAACAGTCTCATTTAATTCATAAACATAAGGTCCATTTGCTTCTGCAACAGGTGCTTCATTTCTTACAACTGAAACTTCTGCAGTATCACAACCAATAGCTCCATCATTATCTTCAACACAAAGTTGAGCAGTATAATTTCCTTCATCATCATAATCATATTCAGGATGTTCATCATAACTATCTACATTACCATCATTATCAAAATCCCAATTAAAAGCTGTAATATTTCCATCAATATCATAACTTCCTGTTGAATTAAATTGTATATTTTCATCTGGTCTTGCTTCATAAGGTCCGTTTGCTTCTGCAACAGGTCCAATATTCACTGAAATTTCTGCAACATCACAATCTCTTGCACCGTCGTCATCTTCAACACATAATTCTACTGAATAATCACCATAATTTTCATAATAAATTGATGGACTTTCATCATAACTATCTGGAATTGTTGTGCATGCAAACCTCAAATAGTCATAACCTCTGTTTCCTTCTTTTTCATATCTTGCTGTTGAATCTAATTTAATTTTTTCATTATGTTCATAATAATAAGGTCCATTTGCTTCTGCTACAGGTGGTAAATTAACAACAACATCTGCTGTATCACAATCTTGGAAATTATAATCATCATATACACAAAGTTGAGGAGTGTAATCTCCACTATCTGGATAAGCATACAATGGATTTGCATCATTACTATCTACAATTCCATCATTATCAAAATCCCATTCATAAACCAGAGGGGATCCTTCTGGATCATAACTACCTGTTGAATCAAATTGAATATCATTACCAAATTCTGAATAATAATCTCCGTTTGCTTCTGCAATTGGGCCTTCATTAACATGAACAATTGATGTATTCATTCCCCATTCAGGTGTTGAAACATCATGGCCATAAAAAAAAGTTGTATCTAAATCAAAAACAACTAATGTAATTGTATAATCTCCAGAATTATTGAATTGAGTTTGTACATTCATAAGTCCTTGTCCATCTTGTTCAAAAGTTCCATCTCCATCAGCATCCCAATAATAAAGTAAGTCTGCTGTAGCATCATGATCATCATATGTTTGTGATGCATCAAAATCAACAATATCTCCTACCGGTATTACAATTTCTGCTGGATCAATAATAACAACAGGTGGATCATTAGGTTCTTCTACAATTACTTCAATATTTTCACTATGCACTTCTCCTGTATTTGGATTAGTAACACTTACCCATGCAAGATAACCTTGTGATTGTTGATAAACATGAGGTATAGCATAAATCCACATCTCAGTAACAGAATTATAATAAGATAATTCTGAACCAGTCGCAGTATCCCCATCACCAAAATCCCATTCAATACTTAAATTAAGAGTTGGATCAGATAACTCAGCTGCAAATACCCACATCCATGTATTTTCTTCTGCTTCACCAAATACATTTGCAGGAGCTGAAACATTTAACTGAGCTAAAACAAAAGATGTATTTATTACAAAAAAGATTGCAATGATAAGGAATAATAGTGATTTTTTCATTTTGACGTTTTAAGGCGCTTAAAGCCCCAAATTCACACCCCCTAGTGTTTGTCTTTTTATACATAATATTGACTAAATCAATACATTAGGAATTCTAGTAGAGTATATAAACCTTTCTATTTTATACTACTTATAAGTAGATAAGGCATATAACTCCTATATGGGTACTATAATCATATAGTAAGGTTTTTAAAGACCCACTAGTACCTTAAAACCATGAAAACCCTATGGTTAGAAGCAAGAGCAAATAAGACATTTTTACTATCTAAAGAAGTTATAAAAGCCCTTCCTAAAGAACTAGCATTATTCACAACAGTCCAATATATAAATTCTTTTGAAGCAATAAAAGCCCAATTAGAAAAAGCTGGCATTAAAGTGCATATTATTGATGGAAAACATACAAAATATAGTGGCCAAATATTAGGCTGCGAAACAATAAAATGCGATGTTCCTGCTTTTCTTTATGTTGGAGATGGTTTATTTCATCCACAAGCTTTAATGATGCAAAATGAGAAACCAGTTTTTGCATATGATCCAAGAACTGAAACATTAGTAATTATCGACGAGAAAGACATTGAGAAAACAAAGAAAAAGATCAAAGGAGCAATATTAAAATTCTTAACAGCAGATGAAATTGGTGTTATAATTACTACAAAACCTGGTCAGAATAGACTAAAAGACGCAGAAAAACTAAAACAAAAGATTGAAGCAAAAGGCAAAACTTGTTACTTTTTCTTATGTGATAATGTAGATTTTAGTCAATTAGAAAACTTCCCATTTGTAGAAGTCTGGGTAAACACTGCCTGCCCAAGAATAGCAATCGACGAATACGAGAAATTCAACAAACCAGTTGTCAATATTGATGATGTTATTGGGTTAGAATAAACAAAAGACTATTATAATAAAACTTAATTCTTTACAATTATGAGCAGACCTGGATTAGAATATTTTGCAACAAATGAAAATGTTAACGCAATCATGGCAGGATTAGAACCTTCTACTTCAGACACCATATTAACTGTGACAAGTGGAGGTGACCAAGCTCTTGCAATGCTAGAGAATGCAGGAAGAGTAATTGTTTGTGATAAAAATCCCCATCAAATTGCATATGTTCGTGAAAGAGTAGAAGCACTAAGTAGAGGAGACTATGAAACATTTTTATCAATAGCTCCTTATCATTCAAGAGGTTGTTCAACTTTCCGTCTTTCTGATGCAATTTTAGAAGACCGTACTAGATTAAGAAGAAGATATTTCTGTGAAGAAGGCCGCCTTGAACAAATTAGAAGTAAATTAGATAGATTAGAATTTGCTTCAGGTGACGATATCTTTGCTCTTGGAGCAACTATTGAAAGTGTTACTAAAATTTATGCCTCAAATGCAAAAGTAAGTGGATGGACTTTAAGGCACAGGAAACAAAGTAGAAGATTGGTTTTAGAAGCATTAGCTAGCATAGCTTCAAACTTACCTATTAGTGGAAGAATTTATACTTGCTGGAGCATGCTTGGAAAATATGGTCTTCCCGATGAACTTGTTCTTGATGAAGAAAAAACCAGGGCTGCTAAAGATCTTGAACCTGGATCATGGGCTCCTCGTGTACTCAGAAAAGTAGCTTAAGATAATATTTAACAATAACCTTTATAAATACCCTCTTTCTCTTGCAAATTCATGGGAAGAATTAAAACATCTTTAATCAAAAGAAACACAACTCAGCTTATGAAAGAGCATGGTGATAGAGTAACTAAGGATTTTGATGAAAACAAAAAGATAGTTGACGAACTTATTCATACTGAATCTAAGAAATTAAGAAATGTTATTGCTGGGTATGCTACTAGATTAAAGAAAACAGAAGGTAAAGAAAGACCTAGAAGAGCTGTACCAATTGATGATCCAACAAGATCTGATAGAAGACCCAATAGAATGGGTGGAAGAAATACCAGAGGCAGAAGATAATCACTTATTCTCTCAATTAATTACTAACATATTATTTAATTAAATACACTATCTATTTATTGGAATATCAATAATAAAACTACTTCCTTTTCCAACTTCTGATTCTACTGTAATATTTCCTTTATGAATTTGTATAATATGTTTAACAATAGGCAATCCTAGACCAGTACCACCGTGTTTTCTTGACATAGACATATCTGCTTGGTAAAATTTGTTAAATAATTTTGGAAGCATTTCATCTGGAATTCCGCACCCACTATCTTTAACAATTGTACGAAGATAATCCTCTTTTTTTCTAACAATTATAGAAATAAAACCACCTTTATCAGTAAATTTCAAGGCATTACTTAAAAGATTCATGAAAACTTGACCAAGAAGATCATTATTTCCATTAATAAGTGGAAGACTTTTTGAAGTTTTAAGAGTCAGTTTTATTCCACTCTCTTCTGCAGATGCTTTAACAACATCAACACATTGTTTTAATCTCTCAACCAAATTAACTTTTTCTAATTTAAAACGAATTCTACCTGTCTCTAACTTACTCAAGTCTAAAACATCATTAATCAACCTAGTTAATCTTTCAGCTTCTTCAATAATTATATTTAATGAATCTTTTTGATCTTCTGTTAGTTCTCCTTGTTTTCCTCTATAAAGAACTTTTGCATAACCTGCTACACTTGTTAAAGGAGTTCTTAATTCATGACTAACACTACTAACAAAGTCTGATTTTAATTGATCTAATCTTTGTAATTCTAAATTTTTAATCCTTAATTCCTTAGTTGCTTGATAAACTTCATCCTGTAATCTTTCATTAAAATCACTAACCTCATCTACTAATCTAGAATTCTCAATAACCATTGAAATATGTTTTGTTAATAAATTAAGATAAGGTTTAAATTTAGAATAATTATCTACTTTTTTACTCTCTAAATCTAATACACCAATAACTTTTCCTTTTACTTTTAATGGAATTGCTACTTCTGATCTAGCTGGAATTACTAACTTCACAACCCTTTTATCTTTTTTTGTATCAGGAACATAAAGCGATTCTTTATTTTCAACTGCTGTTTTTACAATACCTTTTCTAAAAGTTACTCCAGGAGTTATATCTTCTCTTTTATAACCTTTCATATATTTAATAACAAGATTTCCTTCTTCAACTAATACAAGTGATCCAGCATCTGACTCTGTAAACTTAACAGTTTTATCTAAAATTAATTTTAAAGCCTTATCTGTCTCTTGAGTTGAACCAAGAATATTATCAATTTCCAATAAAGTATTAAGACTTTTATTCCTCTCTTCTAATTCCCATTCATATTTCTTTCTTTTACTAATATCTCTTATCATTGAGATATAATAACGCCTATTTCCAACATTAAACTGTCTAGCTTTTAAATCAACATAAAGAAGCGAGCCATCTTTTCTCAAAAAGATTCTTTCTCCCCTTGTTTTTCCTTTTTTACAAAGTTCCCTATGGCCTTTTCTAGCTTCTTTTCTTACCTCTTCTGCCATTAATTCTGTAAAATGCTTTCCTATAATCCAATTTAGAGGTCTTCCTAACATTCTACAACTTTTTTTATTTGCATCAATATAAATTCCATTTCTAGTTGAAACAAAAAAGCCATCTACTGCACAATCGAATAAATACTTATAACCCTCATGCTTTGCAAGCTCTGAGTGTGTTAGTAATTTTCTTTTTTTTCCAGATTCTTTACTTTGTTTTTTGTTTTTTATCTTTTTCTTCTTCATCTTTTTTCTCCTTTAATTTAGGTAATTTAAAAATTATAGATGTACCTTGTTTTATTTTACTTTTAACAGAGATTTCTCCTTTATGAAGTGTTACAATCTCTTTTACAATTGGTAACCCTAATCCTGTTCCGCCAACATTTCTCCTTAAATGTGACTCAACTTGATAAAATTTATTGAAAAGATTTGGAATATGTTTTTTTGCAATACCAATACCAGTATCTTTAACTTTTACGACGACAAAATCATCTTTTTCTCTATTAGATAACATAACCATAATCTTTCCTTTTGGTTTAGTAAACTTAGCTGCATTACTAATTAGATTTGTAAATACTTGTGTTATTTTTCCTTTATCTGCAGGGACTAAAGGCATATTTTTTGGAATTCTCTTTCTAAAAGAGATATTTTTCTTTTTAACATCTTCTAAAGATGCAGCATTATCTATACATTCTTCGAGGTTCACTGGTTCTATATTTAACTTAATTTTTCCTGCTTCTAATTTACTTAAATCCAAAATATCATTAATCAAATAAGTTAATCTATCTGACTCTTTGTTAATAATTAAAATAGCTCGATTTTGTTTTTCTGTCAATAATCCAAGCTTAGGATCCTGTAATAAAGCAGCATAACCTTTAATACTTGTCAATGGTGTTCTTAATTCATGACTTACCATAGAAACGAATTCTGTTTTCATATTTTCAATTTCTTTTTGTTGTGTAATATCATGCCAAACCAAAACTGTTCCAAGAACATTACCCTTCTCATTTTTTAGAGGTGCAATATCAACTTTAAGCACAGTATGTGTTGGTTGCAATAATTCTATTTCCGTCGACAAAGACTGTTTTTTCTTTATAAAATCTGGGTTATAAATTCTATCCAAGATATTCTTTTCTAAACCAAAAAGTCTTTTATAATGAAGAAGATGATTTCCTAAAACTTTTTTTGCTTCAATTTCAAAGATATTCTCTGCACCTTGATTAAACAAAACAATTTTTTGATCTTTATCAGTCACAATAACCCCATCACCCATGCTCTGGATTATAAGTTCTGCTTTATTTTTCTCTAATATAGCTTCTTCTGAAAACTTTGTTTTTTGCTCTGTTGTATGCATTAAATTAACATTCATCTCATTAAAAGCGTCCACTAATCTCCCAATCTCATCATCTGTAAATTTATCAATCTCTCTATCTAATTTACCAGCTGAAACCAATTGTGTACCTAAAATCAGATCATCAATAGGTTTAGTAATTGTATAAGAAAATGCTATCGCAATAATAAACGCCATAATAAATGTAATTGCTATAATCAACAATGTCTCTTTTTGCAATAAAATCCCTGTAAGAGTAGGAGTTAGTATTTCTTGTAGTTTCAAATGTGCAACATAAAACCCAACAATCATTGTAGAAGAAAGTACTAAAAACAACACAACCATAATTATCTTTGTTCGAATGCTTACTCCCATTTTCCCCTTAACAATATAATAATACTTGAATATATAAATCTATTGCAATATTAGTGTATAAATTGATTTACCACTCATAAGGAGCTATAAAGGGAAAGGTTTATATACTGGAATGAGTTCCCCTGGATCATAAAGGTGACACTATGAGAGTTAAAGGTTTTTTAGCAAAAGCAGCAGCATTATTATTACTAGGAGCAAGTACATTACTTCCTGTAAATACTGGTGCAAAAGCTCAAGCAACTACTGCAACTGCAACACCTGAATTTGAAATACCAAACCAAGGAGAACTTGGTGATATGTTAGAAGGAATATACAGAAATTCTCATGATAATATAAGAGAAGCAATTGTTGATAGTTTAAGTAATTACGATGTTCGAAAAATTAATTCTTTAAATGGAACAGAATACAGATTCTTTGATAGAAATACACACACTGCTTATGTTTTTGCTTCTAGTGAATATGTACTTACTACTGATGTGGCTGGTACAGATGAATGCAATCCAGTAACTACTGAAGCAACTGATTGTGAAACACCAACTGAAAAAAGAATTGCAATTGATGTTTATACTAATGTAGATGGATTTGGGCATTTAGCAAATGAATTAAATGGACATGCTAGAAAATCTAGAATAGAACACAAAAAAAGATATGATGTTGTAACAATAGGTAATTTTGAAGCAACAACAATTACATTAACAAAAAATCCTAGCCTAGTTGCTGGATATGAACAAAGTCCTGTACCAGTTTCAGGAGAGAGAAATAAATTAATTTATGTTGGTGGACAATGGGTTGATATTGATTTTTATGAAGATGGAATAGAAAATGCTAAGGTAGCTGCTCAAGAAACATTAACTCATTATGCTCAAGATTTAATTGCTGTTCAAGGAATTATTGATGCTACAACAGAAGCATATGAAGAAGAAAGAACTGAAATAACAGAAGCAAGAATTGCATTAAGAGCTGCAAGAACAGCTGAAGAAGATGCAGACTTAGCTAGAAGAATAGAACTAGCTGGTATAATTCCAGAAGAAAGAAAAGATTTAAGGGTTGTTTATTTACCAACAGAAAGTTCTGGAGCAAGCTTACCAAGAATAACTAGAGGAGATCAAGGAAATTATAGAGTAATAGGTAATCCTGATGGTGCTGACGCAGCAGGAGTTCGAAGAATAACTAACAAATATTGGAATGATGATGGAAACTTAGAAGTAAGTGCAAGATATGTATTCAAATGCGGACCTGGAGCTGCTAATCAAAGAAGATTTAATGTTCAATGGGTTTATTCACATTCTCCTGATAATAATGTACATGTAGTTATTAATCCTTTAGAAGCAGCTGAAGCAACAGCTCCTGATTGTATATATGAATTTGATATTGAAGTTGAAGGTATTCCTAGAAATCCAAATCCTGAAGTATTCCAAGAAGGTGTAGAATATTTAATTGGAGGAGATGCTCCAACAGTATACACACCAACAACTGCTGCAGGTGCTACTGGCACAACAACTACAGGTGTTCCTGGAAGTACTGTTACACCAACAGCAAGTGGACCAACAGGCCCATGTACTGCACCAATGGGATATACATTAACAGCAGGCGGAAGATCACTTGAAATTTCAATTGATGCTAGTGGAGCTTACTCAATAAATATGACTGGACTTCCTCCAGGTAATGGAACATTAGATGCAACACAATTACAAACACTTGAACAATCATTAGAAGATAATGGATTCTCTGGACTAGCTAGTGATTTAAGTGGAACTTGTCCTGGTGCACCATTTGAACATTATGTAACAGCTACTTGTGGTGGTACAACTTATAGAGTTGGTGGTGAATGTGCTTTAGATCCACTTATGACAGAAATTATGGGTGATATAAGCACTGTTACTGGATATGATATAGCACTTACAGCACCTGGTGGCCCTTAACTTTATTCTTCAAACTTACCTTTGACTTTGTACTTTCTAGAACTCAAAACTTTATCATATTCTTGATCAAAGCCAGAAATTTGAATATTATTAGCAGTTAGATTCTTATAAATATAATAAAGCCAATATAAAACAGTTATTACAATAACCCCCACTAATATTTTATGTTCTTGGAAAAATTCAAACATTAATCACACCCAATATTAAGTATTGTTTTAATTATATTTAAAACTATTTAATATTTAAAAATAAAAAAAGAAACTTTCCGTTAGGAAAGTAAGAAGTCGTTAGACTTCTGTAAAAGAAAAAAAGGAATTAACCTTTTTATTCAACACATGCACCATCGACACATCCATTTGGACATTCGTATGTGATTCTTTCTTTTGTGCCGTCTTCGCCACAAATCATTTCATAAAGTCTATTTTCGTAAACTTTACTTCTACTACATGTATCGTCGTCATGACCACCATCAGTGTCCCAGACTTCTCCTGCTACAGCGTAGTTTTCACCACCATCTGTATCAACACATGAACCTTCTTCATAAAGTTCTTCTTTAATTTCTGTTGTTTTTGCTTCTTCATCAACTTCAATTGGAACTAATTCAGGTTCTGGTTCTGGTTCTACTACTGGTTCTGGCTCAACTACTGGTGCTGGTGCTGGTACTGGTGCAGGTTCTGCATCCTTACCACATCCTGCTATAGTGAGCATCAAAGCAATCACCAATAATGTTACTATTATCTTTCTCATAATATCCCTCCATATCTACTTTTTCACAGTAATATGTACTATAAACTACTTCTTGGACTTATTAATATTTAAATTTAACGAATAAATCGCCAAAAAGTAACAAAAATAGCACATTTAGTGCTTCAAAAGAAAAAGAGCCTCTTCTTTGGTTATTTCACCTGAAATAAGCCTATTTTCTATATTTTTTATATTATTTATATCTAAATTTAATTCTTCAAAATTACTAAAGTCCAAATATAGGCCTTCTTCCATAAAAACCACCCCTTTTTGTAAATACTTAATCATGTAACCATACTTAAATTAAGTTTGATTCTTCTAGCTAATTCATCTGGATCAAATGGTTTACACATATAATCATCTGCTCCAACATCAATTGCATTTAATTTATCAAGCATTTGACTCTTAGCTGATAAGATTATAATTGGTATGCCTTTTGTTTTAGGATTTTCACGTACAGCTTGGCAAACCTCATAGCCATTAACTCCTGGCATCATAAGATCTAATACCAAAATATCAGGAGCATTATCATTTACATATGAAATTGCTTCTTTACCTGAAGTTATACCAACAATGTCATAATTTTGGTTTCCTAAACTAAGTTTCACTAGTTTCACAATGTGTGGCTCATCATCAACCACAAGTACTCGCTTTTTCTCTGTCATTATTTTCCCTCCGTGTTGTTTAGTAATCTAAATAATAGATTTATCTTTTTCCCCTACTACATACTAAAAGCAGAAAATGCTTTTGTATGTACTAAAGCAATTAATTTATTAATTGCTTTCAGTACATAATATGTAATTATAATATATTAAACTAACCCTTATAATTTATATAAAAATGGTGCTGATTCATTTATAAAGAGTTATGTCTTTGCTTTTTTTACTAAAAAAGAAAACACTATTGGAGAAACAATTGTAGTAAACAAAGTCATAAACACTAATGCTGAGAATACACTTTCTGGAATAATAGAAGCTTCTAAAGCTATTTTTGCTGCAACTAACTCTGCTGCACCCCTTGCATTTAATCCAAAACCAACAACAATACCAAACAAGCGATTTTCTCCTGTCATTGCCGAAGCAATCATTGAACCACCAACTTTTCCAATTATTGCTACTAATGTTAAAACAATTGCTAAAAAAGGACTTGCAAAAAAAGAAGTTAATGAAGCATTCATACCAATCCAAATAAAGAAAAAAGGTACAAAAAATGATAAAGTTATTACTTTTATAAGCTCTGTTACAGAATGTTCTAAATTATCTTCATGGAATTTATCTAATGAAAATACTTTTCTTAATATTGTTCCTCCAAGTAAAGCACCTAAAATCAAACCCAATTTAAAATATTCCGCTGCAATAGCCATAAATATTGCAAATACTAAAGCCATTACAAATAAATCAATCTTTGATTTTGTTTTCTCAACAATTCCAAGACTAAAAGGTACAAAAACAAATCTTGCAACTAACAATAATAAAATAAATCCAATAATTCCTTCAAAAACAATTAACAATGCAGATGATGTTTGCGCTGCAGTTGAAACAAAAGCAAATGCAACCAAACCGGCTACTAATAAAATTTCAATTGCATCATCAAAAACACCTGCTGCAAGAATATAAGAACCAATTTTTGTTCTGCCTAATTTTAATTCTTCTAAGATTTCTACAGGAATTGCTTGTGATGATAAAGCTAAACATCCTCCAACAACAACTGAAACAAAAAATATTCCAATATTGCTCATTCCATTTATAGGAATTGCTCCTATTTTAAAAAGAATAAAAGTTGTAATAGACCCTAACAAAAATGGAATTAAAGCTGTGAAGATTCCAAATATTTGTCCTTTTCTGTGTTTTCTAAAAGGTGAAATATCATGTTTTAATCCAATATAAAACATAAAGAATATCAAACCAAGTTCTGCAAATGCATTTAATAGTGTTAAATTCTCTGGAGAAAGAACAAAAAAGAAATCATAAACACTTGGCAAACCCAAAACCAATCCAACTAATAATGGACCAATTACCCTTGGAATACCTATGATTATAAAGAATTCTGAGATAATAAACGAAGCTGCTAAGCATAATAATATTAGGATTAATGGTTCCATAGATTAATTCTGGGAAAGATCCTATTTAAATTTAACTACCATCACAATATGAATTTCTTAATACTTAATTTACCTTTTTCAATATGTACTGTGTATTCATCATCTTCTGAAAAACCACCATGCTTTGTAACAACCTCTGGTAACAATATTCTTTCTCCTCTGAAATCTAATTGTGAAATAAATTCATCTTTTTGTTCTTTTGGTTTATCTTGTTCAAGAACTTCTTTTAATATTTCATCAGCTGTTGGTTTTACTTGTGATGTTTTCATATCTTGAGCTTTTGCAAACAAAAATCTTGCAATATGGTCAGCAACATCAATCTTTGTTACGCCTGTTATACCTTGTAAGCCAGGAGAAATATTAACTTCAATAACAACAGGACCTTTTGGTCCTTCGAGAATATCAACTCCGCAAATGTCAGCACCAACTGCTCTTGATGCTTGCACTGCAATCTTTTTTGTAAAATTATCTAGTGTAATTGCTTTTCCTTTACCACCAGCGTGAATATTAGCTCTTGCTTCACCCTTAACGGCTTGTCTTTCCATTGCTGCAACAACTTTATCTCCGACAACAATTGCCCTTATGTCTGTTCCTTCTGTTTCAACATATTCTTGAACTAGAAATGGTTGCTTTAATGTTTCTAAGGCATCTAAAACAGAAGATGCAGATGCAAAAGAATCTGCAAACATTACTCCTTTACCTTGAGTTCCTTGAGGAAACTTCATAATAATTGGATAATTAACTTTTTCTAAGATTTGCCTTGCTGCTTTAACAGTAGGAGAGAAATAAGTCCTTGGCATTGGTACTTCTGCTTTTTGTAATAATAAATGTGTTAATAACTTATTATGTGCATAAGTAAATGCATCTGCATTTATTGGCATATATGATTTACCTTGTAAAAATAATGTTAAAGAATGTAATATCCCTGAATATCTAAATGATCCTTTTGCAAAAATACAATCATAATCTTTTAGTGGTTCTCCTTCAAATAATACTGGTTCTGATTTCTTACCTAGATTAACTTCAATACTTCTAAGATCTATTTCATCAACTTCATCAAAGTATTTTTTCATAGCTTCAATTGTCCATTGTGAAGATACACTTCCTAAACTTATTAATGCTGCTTTCATTTCCCCACCTTTTATTTTAAAGGATCTATAATGAATTTTTCTGCTTTTAATACATTTTGGCCAATTAAAACTCTATATTTCATATGACCACGATCTGCAACAGTAAACTCTGCAGTAATTCTATCTCCTTCAATTGTTAAATCAACTTTTATAACTGGTCTTAACATTGTTCCATGGGTGGATTTAACAATTCTTGTGTTAATTACTGGTCCAAGACCTAATTCTGCAACTAAAGTCATATCTATTGAACTCTTTGTAGCACCTGTATCAATTCTAGCTTTTACTGTTTTTTCTTTCTTTTTACCATGAATTTCAATGTCTTCGTATAATCCAATAGTTTTTCTTGCCATTTTCTTTATTTATTTTTATTAGTATTTATAGTTATGTATTACAATGCTTCAAATAACTCAATTGCTTTAGGTTTAATTTCAATTAAAAAAGCTGCTAATTTAGGTCCTTTTTCTTTGCCAATCAAAACTTGGTAAGCTGCAGTAAAAAAGTCTTTGATTTCTAAGTTGTTGTTTTTTATTATAATATAACATTCTTCATGTAGTTCTTTATCTTCCCATTCTTTTTCTTTCAAAATCTTTGCAACATCTTTTAATGCTTTAACTTGATCTTTAGATAATTCCAATCCTTTTGGTAATTTATCATTCAAACTAAATTTAAAATCCTCAGGAGCATACTTTTGCAGCCAACAGACAGCACACTTTGCCCTTGTTCGTAATCTTTCTTTATCTTCTTTGTTTTTCAATTGTTTTTCATAATATGAAATTGATTTTTCAATATCTAAATGATTTTGTTGCAAAACATTTGTTAAATGTCTAAATGATGGTTGGAAAGGTATTGTTTTTGGTATTTTTCCAACATGACTTAATTCATAAATTCTTTTTTCATTTGCCAAAACTTTTTCATTCTTTACTTTTTGTTCTCCAAAATAAATTCTTTCGCATTTGTCAAAGTCTTCATAGATTTTTAGAACATCTAAATCAAAAGAAATTGCAAACTCTGTATTTGGTCTTGTTCCTGCAAACAACCATCTTAAAATTGTTGGTTCATAAATATCCAAAGCATCTTTAATTCTAATAACATTTCCAAGAGAAGAACTCATTTTTCCTCCTTGACCTTTTATAATTATAAAATCATACATTTGGTAAACAGGAGGTTCTTGATTGTACACTTCTTTTGCAATCTCTACAGCAGTTGTTCGACTTCCGCCAGGTGTTGAATGTTCTTTTCCAGCTGGTTCAAAATCAACATCTTCTTTTTGCCAACGCATTGGCCAATCAATTCTCCATAACAGTTTTGCAATACCTTTTTTTCTAAAATCAAATTCATCTTTATGTCCACATTCGCATTCGTAGTAGAGATTGTATTTTCCTTTATACTCAATTTTTGTAACTGTATCTTTTTTACACTTTTCACAGAAAATAGAAACAGGTAACCAATCATCTGCTAAATCTTCTTTTCTATATTTGTCTAAGATTTCTTTAATTTGTTTTGTATTTTCTAAAGCTGTTTTTAGTCCATCTGCATAAACACATTTTCGATATTGTTCTGATTGTCTTATATATGTTGGATTAACATCCACTAAAGGCAATACATCTTCAACTTCTTTTTCATTATGCTCTGCAAAGCTATCATGTTTGCAATCAAAAGTATCAGGTGTATCAACTATTGGCTTTCTTAGAAACTCTTTTAGAATATCTTGCGCAGGCATATTCTTAGGAACCTTTCGAAATACATCAAAATCATCCCAGGAATATATGAATCTTGTTTTTTTGCCAGCATGCTCTAAAGCCCTTCTAACTATATCAACTGTTATGATTTCTCTGAAATTACCTATATGAACTGTACCAGAAGGTGTTATACCAGCAGCTACTGTATATTCATCTTTATCACCTTTCTGATGGATTACTCTAGCTGCTAACTGATCAGCCCAATGTAATGGTTTATCTGCCATTAGCCTGAAGAAGGGTGTTTTGTTTATAAAGGTTATTGTGGATTACATATAAAGTATGAAAAATAATTCACTTCAACTCTTTCTTCTTATCAACATCTAAATAATTATCTTCAGAAACAACTTTAATCCCAAGGCTTTTCTCCGCATCGACTCTTGCTCTGCCTGCCACTTTGCCTCCTTCAACTGCCGCATCTTTGTTTTCATTAAAGCCTTGTGCATCTTTTTTCTTTGTTGTTTCTGTTGCTAATTTTTCACCAAGCATTGAAAATATTATTTCCAAATCATTCATATGGTCCCTTAGATTTTGATTTTTGTATTTTGGTTCAAGACCTTTTACTCTTTTGTGTTCTTTAATTGGAATTCCAAAAGTGGCTTTAGAAATTTCATTTGTAAGAATTGCAAACTCTTTGCCTTCTTGTACTCCTCTTTGATTCCATTCATTTGTAAGATCTTGTCTTATAGCTATTCCTCTCAATCTTTTCTCAATCCAAGCTTGTGGATAACCTTTTAATTCATAGTATTTTCTTGCTCTATCTTGCGCTAATTCAGGATTTTCTATTTCTTGGACTCTTTCATGACCTACTTTAGCAAGCCATTGCTTGAAAGGTTCTGCTTTTTTTGAAGGTATTGATTGAATAAGTCTAAACATAGATTTAGTATCTGCACAGTCTGTAAGCCTCAATTTACCATCTTCTGCAGGCAATTTCAACTGTACCCAAATTGGGGACAGTTGAAGAGCATTAAATTCACGATCTTTCACTTTGCCCCAATATTGTCTTGGAGTTGGACTATTTGTTAAAACCTGGACCACATCAACCACTGAAAAATACCATTCATCTTTATGCCAAGTTCTCCTGATTTTTTTGTCCTGAAAGACAACTAAAGCTTTATTTTCATTCATTTTTAGCTAGAATTCCCCCAATAAGTATAAAAACAATAAAGTAAAATTCTTTATAAATTTTGTTAATTTCTGACGAAAAGTTTTGTTTTTTGCTTACAACAAATTAGAAGATATGATAACAGCACTCTTTATTATTTTCTTACAATTTTCTCCTGGTTTAGAAAAATCTCCTCTTAAAATCTTACAACAAGCAGATCCATTTGCCTTAATAAACTCAGAATGAATTTGATTAGCTATTTTATATGCATTATTTTGAGGATCATCAGATACTTCACCATGTTTTAAAGCAGCAATATTCAATGCACCAATCAATGCACCACATACACATCCTGATCTTCCTATTCCTCCACCATAAAAACTACAAAGCTTTTGCATTTCTTCAGATAATTCAATATCAAATTTCTTAGAAAGAATAAACATCACTGTCCTACAACAATTATATTTCTTATTTATGTACAACTCTTCGATTTCTTTATCTAAATCATCCATTTTACTTCTTCAACTTAACAAACTTATTCTTTAGAAATTGTGCATTTGGTACAAATATAACATCGCCATTCTTTGCTTCTATCTTAACATCATTCAATGTAAAATCAATTATTTTCCCACTAACATTCTCAAATCTTACTTTATCTCCTTCTTTTAGCAAACCTTTTCTGTGTAAAGTTAGTCCTGCAAAGAAGTTTGGCATGAAATCTTTAATACCTAATATAACTGACAATATAATTATCAATATTACTCCACCTGAGATCAAATAAACAATTATTGATCTTAAATTCATGACTTCTAAAGCCATAACAACCGATACAAAATAAATAAAATAAGTTACAAAACCAGATATAATTTGTTCTAATCTTAATCTTAGTCCTACTGTATGTCTAACTAATTTATTTAATTCAACTTCTTGCAAAGCTTTTTGTATTAATCTACCAATTACTTTTCCAATAACAAAACCAATCAATAATAGAATAATAGCTACTACTAGCTGACTAAACAAAGGACTGATTAAATCATACAAATATTTGAATTTATCAGGTGAATCTAAAAAACTCACTGTATCATTTACCATATTAAGGAAAAAGCAGCATAAACTTTATAAAAATTCCCATTTCTGGAAAAACTACAATGGTAAACGTATTATTATTAGGAAACAGTGCAAGAGCACATGCTTTAGCAGAAGTATTGAAGAGAAACAACGAAGTAAAGCTATATTCATATATAGCAGGTAAAAATCCTGGTGTTATTGAACACAGTGAAGAATTCTATGTAGGAAAATATGATGATTTAGAATCAATAAAAGAATTCGCTGAAAAAATCAAGCCAGAGTTCGCAGTAGTTGCACCAGAAGCACCTTTAGAAGCAGGTGTAGTTGATTTATTAGAAGAAATTAATATTCCTTCATTTGGTCCAAAAAAAGTTTTAGCACAATTAGAAACTTCTAAATCTTTTACAAGAAATATCTTAGCAAAATATAATATTCCAGGAAATCCAGAATTCAAAGTTTTCCATACAATGGAAGGTGTTGTAGAATTTATGGAAGCTTTAGGAAATGACTTTGTAGTTAAATACGATGCTTTACTTGGTGGTAAAGGAGTAAAATTAATGGGTGAACATCTTAAGAACAAAGAAGAAGCAATTGCTTATGCAGAACATTGCATTCAAAGATCTGGAAAAGTAGTTATTGAAGAAAAATTAGTAGGTGAAGAATTTTCATTACAATGTATTACAGATGGAAAAACAGTTATTGGTTCACCAATTGCACAAGATCATAAAAGAGCTTATGTTGGAGACAAAGGTCCAAACACAGGTGGAATGGGTTGCTATGGTGATGCTAATCATTCTTTACCATTTTTAACACAAAAAGATGTTGATGAAGCATTAGAAATTACACAAAAAGTTTGTAATGCATTACATCAAGAATTCAAAGATTTATACAAAGGTGTAATGTATGGTGGATTCATTGCAACAAAAGACGGTGTTAAATTAATTGAATACAATGCAAGATTTGGTGATCCAGAAGCAATGAATGTCTTACCATTATTAAAAACAGATTTTACTGAAATTTGTAGAGCTGTTATAGCTGGAACTTTAGCAGACTTAAATGTTGAGTTTGAGAATAAAGCAACTGTTGTAAAATACGCAGTACCAGAAGGGTATCCAGATGATCCTGTCAAAGGTGAAGAAGTTGATATTTCTGAAGTACCATCTAATGTAAGAATGTATTTTGCTTCTGTAGACAAAGAAGATGGAAAATTAAACATGTCTACTTCTCGAGCAATCGCATTCTTAGGAATTGCAGATACAATTGCAGAAGCTGAAAAAATTGCAGAGGAAGGTGTTTCAAAAGCAAAAGGAAAGATTTTCCATAGAGAAGATATTGGAACAGCTCCTTTAATACAAAAAAGAATTGATCACATGAACTTATTACGACAATGAAACGAGAAATTAGAGATAAATTCAAAGAAAAAAGATTATTTTTATCTACTGAAGACATTAGAGATAAAAGTGATAAGATAATTGCAAAATTAGCTGAAGTAGATAGAGTTTGGAAAGCTAAATCAATTATGTTTTATTATCCTATTAACAAAGAAGTTGATTTACTTCCTTTAATGAGAGATTTCTTACATGGTAAAAAAATATTATTACCAAGAATAATTGAAAATGAATTAGTTCCGTTTGTGGTCGAGGATTTTGAAAAGTTTGTTCTTGGTAAATACGATGTTCTTGAACCAGATACTTACAAATTTGAAGAAGAAATAGACGTTGTAATTGTTCCTGGCGTAGCCTTTGACAAAAAAGGTTGGAGAATAGGAATGGGCAAAGGTTACTATGACAAGTTTCTGAAAGATAAAAAGTGTGTTAAGATTGGTGTATGCTTTGACTTCCAAATCACAAACAATGTCTTTGAAGAAGAACATGATATCAAAATGGATTTAATTGTAACAGAGAATGGAGTTAAGTAGAGTTAGTAACCTTTTTTCCTTTTTCGTCTTCTTTTTTTCTTTTTTCTTTCTTTTTCTCTTCTTGCAGCAACTTCAGGATCAACAGTTGCAGTAGGTTGTTGTTCAGATGTGGGTGTTGCAAAACGAGACCAGATACCTCTTGCTCCACGATCTCTTTTTAAACCCCTATAATCAGGAGCTGGTTCAGGTTCCGGATCAACATAAGTTGTACTTGTATCTGGTTGTGAAGCACCAGATGTTGAATCAGATGTTTCAGTTGAACTTTCTTTACCACCAAACCAACTTGAATATGCTGAAGATAACATCTCAAATATATCTCTTTCCAATATTGATGGTTCTTTTGGTTCAGAAGGTTCTTCATCTTCTTCTCTTTTTCTTCTTTTTTCATCTCGAAGTGCTGGTGAAGTAGTATATCTATCTTGTCTTGAACTTCTTCTTGATTTTTGTTCTTCTTTTCTTGAATCAAAATAAGCAAAAGTTCCAAACGCTCCAAGGAATAAAATAGCAAAAATTGCAACACCACCTAATATATATTTTTCTTCAGTTGTCATTTCAACTTTTTCATCTGTCTTAACACCTGCAAGCAAAGAATCCAAAGAATCATCAGTTCTACATTGATTATCAGGAACATAAGTATCAACTGGTGTGCTTGTTTGTGCAAGTTCTTCAAGATAAACCTCAGAAGGTTCTGCAACATCATCTCCATAAACATGTTGAGCTAAATAAGTATCAGTAACTGGCTCAGCCCTATCAGCACTTTCTTGCCTGCCATACGATCCAGAACCAGATTGAGAACCAACACCACTACCTCCTCCTTGAATTGCGAGTCCATCATCAGAAACTGAATCAGAACCTTTTTCAACTGCTTGACCAGGTGAATACTTTATTACCTGAATAGTATTATATGATGTACTTGGTCCTTCAAGAGCATTCGCATCCCGAGAATATGCGGCTGATGCTATAATTAAGGTAGAAGCTAAAGCTAACATCTGTAAAGGCCTACTTTGTACTGCTTTTGCCATATATCCCATTGCACCCATTGTAAAAGTAGAGAAATACGTTTCATTATATAAAGATTACCTTAGAATAATACATAAAAGTTTATCTTCTCATTGCCAGCCAAGCTCCTGCTCCTAGCAAAAGAGCAAATATCCCACCTAAAATATACCTACCTGTTTTTCTATCATCTAATCTAGATTTACCATCCACAAACCTAAAATAATCATCTTGGTATTGTTGATCTAAATCAGCTGCTCTTTTAAGACTTACTTTTGCTGCATCAAGATCTCCCATTTCTTTTTGTAAAACACTTAAATTATAATGAAATATACCAAGTTCTCCTAAATCAATTGCTGTTTGATAATGTTCAAGTGCTCCTTCAAAATTTCCTTGTTCATGTAAAACTGCACCTAATAAATTATGAGCATCTGCAGTTTCTGGCTCTAAAGAAACTGCTTTTTCAGCATATTTAATTGCTTCACTATTTCTACCTAATTTAAATAAAACTTTACATCTGTTATAATTAACATTAAAATTATCTAAACCTAAATTCATTGCTTCTTCACAATCAACTAATGCTCCTTCTAAATCCCCAAGCTGCATTTTGGTTGCACAACGACCATTATAACTCTTAGGACTAGCAGATAATTCTATTGCTTTATTGAGTGCATCAAGAGATCCTTGATAATCGCCTTGATCAAATTTTAACAAACCTACATTATGAAAAGAATCTCCTTTTGTATCTCCTCCTTGAAGTGTACTTTCTAAATCACTAACAACTTTATCAATTTCTCCTTGTGGCTTACCTGCTTGTTCCATTGAATTAGCCATTAAAGCAATTGCAGAAACTGTATCAAAAGTTCCTGGATATCTAGAACCCAGTTCCAAAGCTCTTTCAAAAAATACAATAGCCTCTTCAAAATCACCATTAGCATGATAAGCATTTGCTTTAGCTGCGTAAGCTAAAGTGCAATTAGCATCCAATGCAATTACTCCATCATATAATTCTTGAGCTTTATCAAAAGCACCTTGTTCTCTCATTAAATTTCCAGCTGCCAAATAAGCAGCAGGATTTCTTTGATTTAATCCAATTGCTTTATATGCAGCTTCTTTTGCTTTTTCAAAGTCACCATTCTCAGTATAACCTTCAACTAAAAGACTATAAGTAATTGACAAGGTCTCATCTCTATTCAGATTACGCAAATAAACTCCTTGATCAACAGACTCATCTGTCATATTAGAAGAACTTTTATAATGGTCATCACCAACACTACTAGCTGTTAATGTTTCCCAATTAAAAGAAAAACCTCTTTCTTCTGTCCCTTGATGCCACCTAACAAAAACATGTGATGGCGCTTGAGATGCAAATACTGGAAGATCCAATACATCTGCAACAGATAAATAAATAAAAGAATAATTATCACAATCCAATTTTTTTGTTTTAAGAGAATTATTAAAATAAGTACCAGTAGAATGATTTACATCATGTTCAAAACCTTTTTCTTTCAAAATCTGATCAATTGTTTTTAAGATCCTTCCACCTTGTTGCGCAGCTTCATCAGCATCAGCTCTAGAATTAAGTTGAACATCTCTAAAATCAATTCTTTCTCTGGCTTCATCAATTATTTCATCAAGAACTTGGTAATCTTCACAAGTAGTTCCAAAATCTTGTTCTGAATCTAAAACAGTATGGCCATGGGCATTATATTTTCTTTCACATTGTTGTGTTGTTTCTTGTGCAAAAGCTTGTTGCGGAGAAATAATTTCCTTAGTAAGACCAATTCCTGCTGCTAGTGTTGCAACTGCTGCTAATGCATATACCTTTTGCCCTACATTTGAACTAGATAAATATTGCATCACACCCATAAAATAAAGAAATACTAATGTATATATAGAACTTCCTACTAACTTTTTTACAAAAACGCAGTAATTAGAATGAAAAACTGCAGTTATTAAATCTAACTCAAAATCTTACTTAATTTGCCATCTAGTTCTTCTTTCAGCATAACTGCATCGACTCCTGCGCCAACTGCTTCTGCTTTTGTTTCTGTGTTATGTTCTTCTAGATAACCAATCACTGTTGCATTTCTTAGAACAGCATCTTTTTTTAATTGAGAAATTGTTCGCATTGGTCCGAATTCTTTAAAATCCAAATCCAATAAAATCAAACTAGCATTATTCATTCTTGCTTTTTCAAATAAGTCGTCCCTAGACTTGACAAAATCTACATTAATTTTGTTGAATTTTGCAGTACTATCTATCCTTGAAGAAAATAGAATATCATCCATAGCCGCAATCACACTTTTTCCCATAAAAATGGAGATGCAATTGTAATATTTAAGTGTTTCTATAACCATTCAATAAACTTTATAAACACCCCAGAATCCTCAAAATTGTAAAGAGCTTATTTCTTTACAAAAAACTGAGGTGGTTGAATGTCAAACTTTATGGCTGATATAAATAATGTAGATCCAGAGATCAAAGACCTTATTGACAAAGAAAAACAAAGACTTAACAAGACTTTAGTAATGATTCCTAGCGAAAGTATGGCTAGCAAAGCCATAATGCAAGCTACTGGTTCTGTTTTAACAAGTAAATATGCAGAAGGTTATTCAGGTAAAAGATATTACACTGGATTTGAGAATATTGATGTTGTAGAAAATATTGCAATTGCAAGAGCAAAAAAACTATTTAATGCAGAGCATGCAAATGTTCAACCACATTCTGGAAGCACTGCTAACTTAGAAGTTTATTATGCATTATTAAAACCAGGAGATAAAATAATGGGTTTGAAATTAGACCAGGGCGGTCATTTAACCCACGGACATCCAATTAACTTCACTGGAAAAACTTACAACTTTGTTCAATATTGTGTTGAAAAAGATACATGTAGAATTGATATGGATAAATTATGTAAACTTGCTAAAGAAGAAAAACCAAAAATGATTGTAAGCGGAGCAACAGCATATCCAAGAACTTATGATTTCAAAGAATTCCATGAGATTTGTGAAGAAGTTGGTGCTTATTCAATGGCAGACATAAGTCATATTTCTGGATTAGTTGTTGGTGGAGCACATCCATCACCTTTACCATTTACAGATATTGTAACAACTACAACACACAAAACATTATGCGGACCAAGATCTGCAATTATATTATCTAAAAAAGAAGATAGAATTGTTGATACTTCTGATATGGAAGAGAAAAAAGCTAAGTTTGCTAAAAATTTAGCAAGAAAAATTGACAGAGCAGTCTTCCCAGGAATGCAAGGCGGTCCTCTTGAACATGTAATTGCTGCAAAAGCAGTTGCATTCAAGCAAGCAATGCAACCAGAATTCAAAGACTTTGCTCAACAAGTTGTAAAGAATGCGAAAGCTTTAGCAGATAGTTTAATGGAAAATGGACTTAAATTAGTTTCTGGTGGAACAGATAATCATTTGTTATTAATAGATTTAACTCCAATGGGTCCTGGCTTGGGTTTTGATGTCTCAGAAGCATTAGCCAGAGCTGGAATTTACACAAACAGAAACACAATTCCATACGATCCAAGCACACCATTCAAACCTTCTGGAATTAGATTAGGAACACCTGTTTTAACTCAAAGAGGAATGAAAGAATCTGAAATGAAAACAGTAGGTGAATGGATAACAAAGATTGTTAATAATTACAACGATGAAACATTGATTAAGAAAACACGAGAAGAGATTGAGGAATTGATGGAAGGGTTTCCGTTGTATTCTTAATTTTTATATCCGACAACCATTACTTCCCTTCCAAGATATCTATTTGATCTAGAAGTAGAAGTTGAATCTAAGTTAACTAATAACTCATTTAATCTTCTAGATGGCGTTGGGTTTTTTACTAGCTCTCTTTGTAATGATTTTGGGAAAAGTCTTACCCAAGATGTAAAAGCTCCAACTCCAAAACATTCAAGATAATCAAAACCCACATGATACATCCTAGCATACAATTCAGCAGGAGTAAAATCATATTGTGGACCAAAAGACCATGTTCCCCTTTGCTCTGCAATACCTTTCCAAAGTGCGTGAAATGGATTTAATCCATTTGGAACAATTAGTGCCATTCTTCCACCGCAGGGCCTAACAATTCTATATAATTCTTCAAATAATTGTTGTCTAACTGGATCTAAATAATGTTCATTTATCCCATTTGCCACAAGAAGATCAACTGATCCATCTTCTAAAGGAATATCAAAATAATCTGCTTGTAATAAAGTTACTTTACTACCTTCAATTCTATCATCTCTTGCTTGTTGAAGTGCAGTTTCACTACATTCCAAAAGAGTTAAATCACAGTCTCTGAAAACTCTTCTAGTTCTATAACCAGGACCAGAACCTACATCTAAAACAGTTGTATCTAGATTAAGTTTGAGACCCTCACTAGCTAACTGCAACAAATGAGTTATTGTATCAAATGCACCCTGCTCAAAGCGACCATGTTGACTCCTTTGGTGAAGAGCCTCAAACGCTTGAGCTACCCCATCTTCGACTAACATAATAGAGAGAAATCACTTTTTATATATAAACCCATAGGTCAAAAAGTAGCTAAAAACTACGATCCCTGAACAACATCCAAAAAATACCTAGATTCAGTTACCCACCCAAAGATTCCATCTTGAGATGTAATCATCTTTAATGCTGATTCATGTAAATCTGGTTTGTAAGAACCTACACAGTCTTCTAAAGTAAGTACTTCATACCCATGATCATTTGCTTGAGCAACTGTTGTTAATGTACAGACTTCTGTTGTAACGCCTGTGAATATTAAATATCTAATTCCTCTTTGATCTAATTCTTCAGCCAGATTAGTTTTATAAAAAGCAGATTTTCCTGGCTTATCAATAATCATTTCTCCGTCTATTGGAGCCAACTCATCAATTATCCCATGCCCATACTCTCCTCTAACAAGAATTCTTCCCATCTGACCAACATCACCAATTCTCTTTTCAAAATTTCCTCGCGTTCTTTTTGAGATTGGACAATCACTTAAATCTGGTTTATGGCCCTCCCTCACATGAAAAATTTGCAAACCATAATCCCTACTTGCTTTTAATACTCTTTTTGTTGGTTCAACTGCTCTTTGGAGAAGCGAAACATCATTGCCGAGACTTTCACCAAATCCTCCAGAATACAAAAAATCTCTTTGAAAATCAACTAATATTAACGCTGTTTTATCTAGTTCAAATTGATAATCATAAGGTCTAGCTTTAACATACAATTTTGTCATTTTACACCATATTTAGTACATATGAAAACCATATAAACGTTCTTCTTCCCTAAAGGGAGAACAATAGAAAGATTTATATAATAAATATATACTACTTAAAGCATGGCAATAGAGAATATCCTCGAATCAATAGGTTTATCAAAGAATGAGATAAAGATATACTTAGCATTATTAGAACTTGGTTCTACAACTACTGGAGCAATAATCAAGAAAACAGGCACACATACATCAAAAGTGTATGATGGATTAGAAAGATTAGCTGACAAAGGATTAGTCACTCATGTAATCATGGCCAACACTAAACATTTCAAAGCAGTTGATCCTGATAGATTACTTGATTTCTTAGATGATAAGAAAAAGAAAATTAAAGATCAAGAAAAAGAAATTTCTAAAATTTTACCAGAATTAAAACTAAAACAAACATTTGGTGTTGATGAAACAGAAGCAGAGATATTCAAAGGATGGAAAGGTATTGAAACTGTATTCAATGAAGGCATAAAAGCAATGGGTAAAAATGATACATGGTATGTTCTTGGAGCATATGCTGGAGAGGATAAAGAAAGAACTAATACATTAATAACAAAGATCATTAAAAAATGTGAAAAAAAGAAAATGAAATGGAAAATAATTTACAATGAGAGTGCAAGAGATACTTTTCAATATGAACAACAATCACCAATAACAGAAAACAAATTCCTTGCTCAAGAAACACCTGCAACAATAAACATTTACAAAGATGTGACATTTATTGCTCTCTGGATAAAAAATCCAATTGCTTTCAGAGTAAAAAATCAAAAAGTTGCAGATTCATTTAGAAATTACTTTAAATTCATGTGGACAATAGCAAAGAACTAATTCCTTGGCACATCTGGAGTCATACTAACTATAGAAGCAATAAACATTATCACAAATACTAAACTAAAAGTAAAACCCCATGTTGTATCAATCCTCCCAGACATAGTAAACCCTGCAGATATAATAAATCCAATAATACTCATTAAGAAGAATGACTGCTTCAAAGGTACTTTACCTGGTTGTTTGATTGTCTTAGTATGTTTAGTCATAAAGGTCTTAAGAATGATTGAATATAAAAAGTTTTAGTATTACTCTGTAGAAGGTAATATATTTATATATTCTTGATGATAGCCAAGCACATTATCTAAAATTATTTCTAATAGATTTAATGTTATATCTGAAGATCCTGGAATAGTGGCTCTTGGCAATAACAATTCACCATGTTGAGAACTTCGCACAGATGTATCATCTAATTCATCTGCTATTTCATAAACATCTTGGTCCACTATAAGATAAACTTGTCCACCCTTATGAACTATTGGTGTTCTTGTTTTTTTTCCTGGTGTTCTTGCTATTTGTGTAATCGTTCCTTTCTCTTCTTCATCATTAACTTCTCCTTTAGAAGTTGTTGAAATAAGTAAATCATACGGTCTATTTTTCTGTGCTGCAATTAAATCATCATTGTTGCCTTTATAAGCAGGAAATAATGTGACATTCAATCTAATTTCAGCTCCTGATGGATCAACAACTGTGTATCTATGGCCTTCTATATATTTAGGAATCCAATGAGAAAGAAATAACACATTGTAACTAGAATAAGTAGTTCCTGAATCTTCATCTCCTACTTGTAATTCTAATGGTCTACCTGCACCATTGTCTCCTCCAATAGATACTTCATCACCATCCTCACTTCCTGAAGCAGATAATACCATTTCTAAAGTGTTTTCAGGCTCATTCACATCTCGAAGTACTAAAGAGTCTGGAATTGGAGTATCACATAGCTCAGATTCTCTAGAAATACCAAAAATATTACCCTCATCAACTTCAGTTCTATCATTTCCCATCAAAACACCCTCAAAACAGAGAAATAGTTCAATATTTATATACCTTTCTACTCAAAAGTAAGAATTAATATATAGAAATTAAACCTTGTAGATATACTGATCTAGTTTACTTCTAGCCTTTTCTCTGGCTTTTTGATGTTTTACTAAGAATTTATTCAATTTATCAATCAATATTGCCTTTAATTCGCCAGTCAATAGCTTCCCAGATTTATAATCATCATAATATTTCTTCAACTTCTTATCATCTTCTTCAAAGAATTGCAACCATTGAAAACTTACATCAACATCTGGGTTTCCACCTTTTTTTCTATGTTCTTCAACAGTTACTTGGCCACCTGAAAAAGCATACTTATTTATTTTTTTCTTAACTGTTTTTTCATCATCTGTTGTAAATATTGTTGCATTATCGCCAGATGAAGAAGACATTTTTCCATCCCCATGCATCCCACCTAATCCTGGTAAAAATCTACATTGTATTGAAGCAGGTTTATAATGACCAAGTTTTGGAATAACATCACGAGAAACTCTAAAATGCGGATCTTGATCAATAGCATGTGGAATTAAACAAGGAATATTTTTCTTCTTAATAACAGAAGGTAAAAATGCAGGCACTGCTTGCATTGCTGTGTAAAATATTGAACCAATGTTTTGATCATTTGAAAAACCGAATGCTGATTTTGCAGTCGAGAAAGTTATTTTCTTTGCAACTTTCAAAGCTTCTTTATACATTAAGTTTGCATGCTTTGTATCAACAATAAAATGTGTTTTCTTTGGATTAAAACCCAAAGCAATAACATCTAACATGTTTTCTGTTGTATATTTTTCAGTATCTTCTAAAGTTAATTTTTCATTAAACAAAAACTTCTCTTCATCTGGAAACTGAAACCATAATTCTACATCAAATTTATCTTGCAACCATTTTGTAAACATCCAAGGCACTAAATGGCCCATATGTGTATTTCCAGATGGAGCTCTTCCTGTGTATAAAAAGAATTTATTTCCTTTTTCATATTCATCTAGAATAAATTTTAAATCCCTATGAGCAAAGAATATATTTCTTCTAAGCAAATGATGAAGTTCTCCAGTGTGTTTCTTTATTCTTTTTGCTAGTTTATCATCAATAGCTTGAACTCCAAAGTCTTTGATTACTTTATTATAATCTACATCTCCTTGAACTTTCCAAGGTGTTACAGTATATGCCATAGTATATGATCTAATATATGTATTAATAAAGTTTCCGTTAGGAAACCAAGAAGGTTTCTGCAAGAAACTAAGAAGCTTTAGCTTCTGTATCGCAGACTTCTGTGGTTTGTGTGTATACTCTTACGGGCACAGTAAAAAGAAAGAATAAGTTGTACGTGCACAAACAAGCGATAATATTGCGCTCCGTGTCAATACAAAGTTCTATAAGTTTACCTAGGATCGTTCAATTCTAAGATAAGTCTTGGACTACGCTTGGCAATATTATCAATTCCTAAGAAACAGCTGCTATTATAACATTCATACTATCTACTAACTCACCTTCGCAATCTTCTAATCCAATAGATATTGTATTTACCCAATCTGTATTAAATTCACCTAATGCATAATTACAAGTTAAACTCTTACCTAATAATAAATCAACAACCTCTTGAGGTTCATCATCAGCTAATTTTGTATATTCTCTATAAAATACACAATTATCTTGTATTTCATAATAATGTATTGTTCCAGAATCATCAACTTCTAAAGAAGTTGGTTTACACTCATTTGCATGTTCTATAAAACAATCAATTGTATCACATTCATTATTCAAAAAAGCATAAGCAATAAATCCAATAAAAAGTACTAAAAAAATAACAGTTAATACTTTTCCAACATTTTTCATATCAAAAGATTTAGCAACTTCAACCTTCCCAGACTTCTGAAATAATGGATTAAGATCCTTCTTTTTATATCCTGCCTTAATTAGAGCTGTCTTTATCTTATCATCAGAAAACCCTCTTTTTCTCTCTTTTCCAATATATTTGCTTAAATCCTTTTTTAATTCTGGTGTAATTTCCATGTTTTATCTTATAAACTAACCCATATAAATAGGTTTCTATATTTTTTGGTTTTCATTACTAATCAGTAGATTAATATACAAAAGCTTATAAATAGTAATTGATTTCTCCAACATATGGGGACTAAGGAAAATAGAGTAATTATAGATACTGAAATAGGACTAGATATTGATGATGCATTTGCATTATTATTTGCCTTAAAACATCCTAATTTAGATATTGCAGCCATAACCACTGTCTATGGAAATGTTGACCTTAGAGCTAAAATAGCTAAGAAATTAGTAGATCTTGCTGGACAAGATATTCCTGTTTATACTGGTGAAGCAAAACCATTTCTATTTGGATCTGGATATAGAAGAATTGCAACAACAGGTAGAGAAGGTGAAGGAATTCTAACTTCTGAAGAAACAAGAGCTGATATAAGAGAACTAGGAATTCAAACAGGAGCAGTTGATTTCTTAGTTCAAGAAATAATGGAACATCCTGGAGAATATAATATAGTTACACTTGGTGGCTTAACAAATATTGCAAGAGCATTACAAAAAGAACCAAGAATTAGAGAAAGAATTAAACATCTTTATATGATGGCTGGATCTATTTCTTACCCAGAACAATTAAATTTAGAAAGACCAAATCATAGAAGAACAAGACAAGAACATAATGTTTACACTGACACACTAGCTGCAAAAAAAGTTCTGAGATCTGGTATACCAATGACAATGGTTCCATTAGATGTAACAACACAATGTAGACTTTATAGAAAAGAATTAGAAACATTAAGAGGGGTTGATCAAGTTAATCAAGCTGTTTGTTCAATGGCTGATGTTTGGTTTGATTATAGAGATGGTGTATTTGAAACAGATGTATATTTTACTTGTATGCATGATCCTCTAACACTAGCTTTAGTTGTGAATCCAGATCTAGGAAAAATTGTAAGAAGGAATGTTGATGTCACAGTATTAGGAAGTAAAACCAGATTTTCAGATGGTGAAAATGTAAAGGTTGTTTATGAAGCAGACCAAGCACAAATAAAAGAAATGTTTATGAGAACAATTTCTGCTCCAATAACTTACCAATAATAAATATATTAAATTAAGGTGCGACAGCTATTCCTTGTTCTTCTGCTATTGTTCCTGCGATTATTGAAGATCGCATAATTTCATCAACATATCTTGAGTCATCTACTGAACCAGACATTCTTTGTTCTAATTCTTCATTATCATATTCTTTATCAACTGCTTAATAAATAACTTGTTTAGTACTTCAGGGTAAGATCCCCATATATAAGGGACACATACATGGCCTGTAAAGGTCGATATTGATGATTATAGATGATTGGTTATTATATAGTAGTTAAAATTAGAAAGGTTTATAAATAAATTATCTGTTCTTTGATATATGAGTGAACAGGAAAACTGGACAACAATTGCAAGAGTAGGTTATATTGGAAAATTACATGAAAGAGTTATGGATTCTCTTTCAAGATTTTATGGTAATTCTGTAAGAATTGCCCAAACCTTAGATGGAAAAGCAATATCAAGAAATGAAGCACTAAGACAATATGAACAATCTTATTATCAATTCTTAAAAAATGATAGACAACTATTAGAATGGTTAGTCTCTACTGCTTCTGATGTTTATGATACTTCTCCTGATAATGTAAATTCTGGCTTAGATTATGATGTTGGCCAAGAAAAACTTACCCACATACAAGACATTGCTATAAGAAGAGCAGTTACAAGAATAAATTTAGAAGATAAGGGAATTCCTTATGAACAAACTAATTTACCAACAATCGAAATATTTAGAGGAGATCATTTAGTAGAAGTTAGAGGAAGAGAATCAGAAGGACATATGTTAAATCCTGGAGTTGTTCCATTTCATAGACCTGGAGCAATTCTCCAGCCACAAAGACAAGGATGGTGGGAAGGTGGTTCTATTGAAGATTATTGGCAAAGCAATAAAGTTATTCAATTAGAAGGCAGATATTTTAGAAGTAAGATCACTGAGGATTCTTTACTTCCACCATCAGATACTTATTGTGTTGGTTCTGGTCAACTAGATTCTCTTGTACTTCAATGGTGTTCATTTCAATCTGATTCACCAGACTTATTAGGGATTGGAATAAAACAAGATGAATCTGGAACTCACCAATATTTCGTTAGAATAATTCCCCCTAAACATGATTTAGCAAGATATATTTCAGCATCTGAATATTATAGAACATTGGGTGAAGGTCATCAAAAATTCGACCTTTTATTAAGAACTGGAATCCAATTACCAAAAGGAACTATGGCATCTGTTAGAAAATATGCAGCAGAAATAGAAGTTATTTCTTAATTATGGTTCAACTGCTACTACATCAAGATGTTCAAGTATTAAATTAGAATATTTATCTCTCTGTAATCCAAGAGATGTTCCAAACCCTAATTCATCTAATGTCAAACCAGGAACTAATGGTAAATCAGAAACATGTTGAACAATACTCAAATTAGGAACTTTATCCGTAATAGAAAGAACTCTATCTTGTACTTCTCTTTCAGAAATACCAAGTTCTTCTAAAAAAGTCCTATCAATACTTTCTCCATTTTGTAAATGATTATCTATTGCTTTAGATTGATGTTCTGTTAAAAATTTGGATAACTCATGAGAAACAAAACCCAAATAAAGCCTATAACTAGCAACAATAGTATTTATTTCAACATCAAGTGTTTCTATTCCATCTTCTTGTAAAGCTTCTACAAATGGATAAGTCTCTTCCAATACAGTATCTATAGAAGCGTGTCTTGTAAAATGTACTTCTGAATATTTTGTTTGTAATTCTCCTCTTTTATATCTTGTCGCCATTGCATTTGGAACTTTCAAGTAGCCAATTTCCACATCAACAGATTCAGGAAAATATATATCATGTACTTCAAGACCTTCGGATGCTATTGCTCCTCCTGTACCAATAAACAATATTTCCTCTAAATCATGGTCTTCACTATACTGCAAGGCTGCATCAACTACATCTCCTCCAAGATCCCCATAAGGATTAGGGGTTAATATTATGTTTTTAACTTCTCCAGATGAAGTCAATATTTTAAACCCATACATAACTATAAAAGGAGTTTCATATTTTTCAAGAAAAGTTTGTGGCATTTGAAGTGTATTAAATCTACGAAACAGATTATGTTTATCCAAGACTTTAACTACTTCTTCATATGCTTTTGTAAATTCTGCTGCCAAAGCCCGATCCCTAAGCAAGTCCTTTGGATTACTACCCAATAAAGCATCATAATTTGGATTACTAACAAATAAATCAATCAAATCATTAACTAAGGACTGAATTTGTGATTCATAAAACCCATCTTTTGAAATATAATATTCAGCATTTAATATTTCTGCCTGTGCTTCTCTTGGAACATCAAGTTCATCTAAGAAATCACTATCAATAAAACCTCTTTCTTTTATCTGCGCCATTACACTTCCTAACTCACGTGCTCTTCCTACTTCTACAAAATGTTCCCTTAACACATTTCTCATTGAATTAGTTGACACAATTTCATTATAATAATTATCGAACCATTCACCTTCTACAGAAAAATAAGATTGTAATGCTTCAACAATTGGTTTTCCTTCTGCTAATTGACTTTGAACCAATTCTTGTAAATTAGTTGCAAGTGTACTTGCAATATAACCATCTCTAAGATATCCTTGCATAAAAGCTGTTTGATCTCCCATAATTAATACATCTGGTTTATTTTCATCAGGAATACCTTCAAGTGCTTCGCGTATTTCTCCAACATACTCATGTCCATAATCATATGTATCAACATTAGACGAAGGAACATCTAAAAGTTTTAACAATGCTTGGACATCATTAAGTCTACTTTCACTATAAATATCTGCAAAGAAATAAGTAAGAGCGCCGTCTTCATTTGTTGCTACCCATAACTTAGGTCTCCATTGAGATAATGAGTTAAACTGTGTAAATCCTTCTTTTCTTAATTGTACAATAGATTCTGCACTAGTTCCTTGATGTAAACTAATTGACCTACCTGCTCTTAATCTATCAATAACAAACAAAGGTATTCTATCTCTTGCCCTTATATCAACATTTATTGTATGTCTTACACTAGAATCAATTACTTCAACTACATCAGTGTATTCTCCACTTATTACACGTGGAGTTAATTCAGGATCAACAGCTACAATTCTACTTGCTAATTCTGCTGATATTCCATCAAAACTAAAAAACTCTCTCTCAAGTGTTCTTTCAAGTTCTGAAATTTCTTGTTCAGCACCAATTATATTTACTTCTGTTGAATCCTCGAGTCTCAGTTCAAGATCATCAACAAGTATTGCTTCACGCAATCTACCAATAAACTCTAATTCTTCTAATTCTATAAGTTGATCAAGATTATCTTCTGTCACATAAGCACTCAAATAATAATCAAATATCTCTTGTAAAGAAACATCAAGAGAAAAGAATTCATCAATAACCTCAACAGGAATAATCTCTTCCAATGCAACCATAACTTTAGATATATGGAACTCTTGTAAGTCAACCATATCACTACTAACAGTATCTTCATATGTTTCTGATTCTTCTGCAACTTCTGCTTCTAATTCTTTTATTTCTTGCAAGAATTGAGCTCTTGCAAATGCTTCCTCTTGAGCTTCTCCATCAACCTGATCCAATAATCTAAATGCATAATCTACTAATGCTTGTTCATTACCATCATTTGCAGGATCATCTAAGTTATCAATAATCTCTGCAGCAACTGATAACCCATATCCATCTGATGCAACAACTGGACCAAGATCTTCATGTCTTCCTTCTTCAACACCTATAACCCTTTCATCAAGTTCTGCACCAATTACACAAGCACTTCTACATGAAGTTCCATATTCAATTACAACAGGATCTCTTAAATAAGTCTCTGCTGCTTCTCTTACTTCTTCCTCAGCAATATCTCTTGCAACCTCTGAAGAACTGACTTCTCTATCTGCATAAATTTGTTGAGTTTGTATTATTGCAATAAGATCTGCAATTTGACCAGCACTTAAAGTAATTTCTCGTCTTGAAAGCTTGCCTAATAATTTACTTGTAGCTCTCTCTACAGAATAATGTTGTAATCTATGCAATCTCATTTCTGTTGCTTGCTTATGTGTTAAGATTCCTGTTTCTTCTATTGCAACATATAATGGAGAATTCTGATGTTTAAAATCTGTAAATTCGTCCCTAATAGCTTCATAAATTTCATCTTGTATTTCTATACCATGGCTTCCTTTCTTGAATAATATATCTTGAATATGATGTGTATCATCATAATAAGCAGATTCATGTTGTTTGTTATTTCCTTTTGCTTTTACATCAGCAGGAAGACTAACATCATCATAACCATCATTAAACACTGAATTAATTATTACAACTGCTGGACCATCAATTTCAGAAGATTGTGTTACAGGAACTTTTGTTTCCACTACTCTTGTTGCATGCTTACCTTTTGTTAAAGCTAATGAAGTTCCTGCTGGATTCCAATAATGCACATTGTATTGTTCTGCACCTTCTACAGAAATACCATAACCTTCCATTCTTGTTCTTAATGTTGCATAAGCTGATGTTTCTCTTAAACCAGTTATATGATCATCTGTCCTCTGCATTTCGCCTTGTTCTACACCAAGAACATCATTTAATACAATACCCCAATTAGTAAAGCCTTTTTGTGCATCTGGATAACGAGCATCTCTTCCCCTAGTATAACTATTACTTCCATCAACCATTACAATAATAGGTTGCTCTTCTAAAATCATTCTTTCTGTATTTTCATCAAATAACCTATTTGTATTAGATGCATGTAATAAATAATCATTTGAGTGTGCTTCTGTTGAACCAATTCTTGCTGGTTGGATAATTATATTATCTAAACGTTCTAAATCTTTTTGAATAGGTTCTATTATAAATCTTCCATAACTATAATTTGGAACAACCAATAATTTCCTACCCATTTGTTTTGCCATTTCATTTAATTCTACTAAATATTGATGAACCCTATATGCTTCATAACCAGCATAGACTAACTCTGCTTCTTGATCTCCTGATAAACTTGGTACAGCATCAGCATCTAAGTCTTGCATAATACTTTGATAAGTTTCATAATTATACTTACTTGGTCTTGAGAAACAACAATCTATTTTTCCTCTAAAGTCTGTATACATTAATGCAACATGTAATGGATTATCATAATCCATTGATGTCTCTCTTGTTTGTATTGAAGTTAAAGTTGCTTCCCATTCATCTTCAATACCTTCTTCATAATTATCTACAAGATAGTTTGTAGGCATTATGCCTTTTGTATAAATTCTCCTAGCTATTCCTATTTGATCTTCTGATTCCAATTCAAAGATTAATTCATAAAAGAATTGATCTGCTGCAGGCAAAGTATCTTTCAACAAATTAAATGCTTTCTTTTTATCATCCAAACTAATATCTTTATCAGTAAGTATGGTTTCTAGTGCTGGTAAACCAAGCATTTTCAAAACAAATGATGCATCATGATCAATAAATGTATCTTGTTCTTTTAATAATGAAATAAAAGGAACAATAATCTTTTGTTTTAAGTAATCTTGATCCATCCTTGTCAAAGCATTATTCTTATTTAATATGTAAATAAAACTAGAGGCACTTCTAATAATCTCTGACTGGATTGATGCATCAGCAATCATACCAACTTCGAATGCAAGCTCAACATACATATCCATTATACTTCCCATAACAAATTCTAAGTCAGATTCCATAATCTCTTGAGCTATCTTTATTAATGCACCAGATATCTGCTTTTTGACCATCCATTCTTTGCTGCCTTCTACTAATTCTGACCAAGGTTTTGTTTTTTCAAGTTCTTGTAATAAGAATGGAACAGATGTTTTTCCCATATTGATTAAGACCTCCATTGCATCAGATGAAATCTTAGAAACTCCTTCCCCTGTGATGCCTTCCATCATAATTTCAAACATTGGCTGTATTAATGGCTCTGCAATCTCTGGATCTACATTTTTAATAGCGTATGAAAGAGAAAAAAGAATCTTGCGCTTTGTTTCATGGTCCTCTGTTGCTTGTAATGCTTCAAATAAAGGTTGGACTGTTGATGGTCCAATATCTCCAAAAGTAGAATGAACTAATGCCGGAGTAAAAGAACCCATTAATAAATCTATTAGTGGTTGTATTAGTGGCTCTAATGCCCTTCTACTAACATCCTCTTTGCCAGCAATTTTAGTAATAGACCAAAGGATGTTATTTATTTGAAGTCCTTCTGCTTTTTGTAATACTTCAACTAAACCTGGAATCGCTTTTTCTCCAAATTCTGCAAGAATATCTGCAGCACGAGAGACTGATTGTTCATATTTCAACTCTGGCAATGAATCAACTATTGGTTGAATCGCAGAATCCCCCATCTTAGCAATTGTGTTAGTGATTTCTGTGCTACGTGCTTCTTTATCTCCCAATGAGTTTAGTAAAGGTATAATTGCAGGCACCCCTATTGCTGCAAGAGCATCGCTTATGATTTCTCTTTCATCATTCTGTACTCTTAAATCTATTGCAAGCATGTAAACCAACGAATCTACTGTTTCTACAAATAATTCACCATCTACTTTTTTAGCAACTTCTGCAATAGCTGCTGCTACAACAATCTTATCTTCATGTTTTCTAAGTCCACCAAATGAATCCATCAAAGAATAAACTGTAGGCATTAATGAATTTCCATCAATATTTTCTTTTTTAGCAATCTCTGCAACTGCACGAGCTGCTTCTACTTTTGAAAAAGAATCTCCTATTCGCAAAGCATTACTCAAAGGTGCAATTGTATACAAGAATAATTCGCTGTCAGACTTTTTAGCAATTTCTGTAAGTGCTTTACTAATTTCTAGCCCTAACTCAACTTCAACTGTAGTCCAAGTATCTTCTGTAGAAAAAGATTCAGCTAATGGTAAAATTGCTTGTTCTAATTCCTCTCCTGTTACATCTTCTTTTTCAGCAATAGATTTAATAGTCATAATAACATATTTTTTTACATCTCCTTCTGTATAACTTAAAGCTTCCACTAAATAAGGCATGGTAGGTGCACCAATAGTTGTAAGAAGATTTCTTGTACCAGTATTTTGAAGGAATGGTTCTGCCTGCATAGAATCAATTAATGGTTTTATTGCTGGCCATAAAAGTGCCGGATCATTTGTTTTAGCAATTTGAGAGAATGTATTCACTATTCTTTCTTTTGCAGAATAATCTTTTCTTTGTGTTGCAGATTCTAATGTCTCAACCAAGAGTTGTATTGCTGGCTCTCCTATTTTAGAAAAGACTTCACCTATTTCAAAGCTTGCATCAGGAGAGATTTTAAGAGAATCTTCAATCAAACGAGGTATAAAAGTTTCCATCACTTCTGGCCCCACATTATTAGAAACTTCAACAATAGCTTGTGCAAATATCTTATCCCTAAAAAATGACTTTTCCATGTAAGTCATTAATGGTTCTATTGCTGGCTCTCCTATTATTACCAAGTTTTGAACTGCTGTATCTATTTCATTTTGATCATCTGAAGTCGCAAGCACCTCTAGTTGACTATCTATGTTCCTTCTCAACCACCAAGGCTTAATTACTTTTGTATATGCAAAATAACCGCCAATAATTGCAGCTATTGCTCCTCCTGCAATACCAAGTGCAGGCATGACTGTCCCACTAGCAATAATTGTAGTCGCTGCAAACACAGGTTTCGCAATTGCTAGTGTTAATACACCTGCTGCAACTGATGCAACTGCTCGTCCATAACGTGACAAGAAAGATAGTTGTTGCCCTTCTACAACTGTTTCATCTTCTCCTATTTTAACTGTTCCTTCAATAAAAAAGGATGTAGCTGCTAAAACAAAATCTTTTAATGCCCTTGCTTCTTCTGCAGTCATTGATAAATCTGGATTTGTTTCTGCAGCAATTGCATATTCTTCTAAAGCATTCCCTAATACAGAAATTTGATCTAAATTATCATCTGTTACATAATCATCTAAAAAGAACCTAATTATATCTTGTGGTTTTAATCCATGTGATAATGATATTTCAATAAATTCAGCAGGAATAATTCCTTCCAAAGCAACCATAACTTTAGACATATAATAATCTTGTAATTCAACCATATAATTACTTACTGAATCTTCGTAAACTTCATCAACAAAATCCCAAGGTTCAATAAGATCACCATCTTCAATAGCAGCCAATCTTTCTTGTTTAGCTTGAACTAATTCAATTTGATAAGTTAGTTGACCAATACTACTCAATAAATCAATTGATGCAGATGCATCTCTTTCTACTAGATAAATTAATCCATTTAATTCAGTAATTGCTCTTGCATAATCTGCATTAGCAATATCAACAAAACTACTTCCAGCTCCTTGAACAAGTGCATTGATTTCTCTATCAATTAAAGCTCTTGCTTCATCTAATTTACCATCTTTAATTAATTGTCTAACTTGACCAATTAATAAAATACAATCACTGCAAGTATCTTCTAATCCATTAGCTTCTAAGAATTCTCCTAAATTAGTTTCAACATCAGTCTCTGCAGCTTGCATTGCTTGAACTCTGGCCCCCAATGCAGCCTGTACTACTTGTGTTGCTAATTGTCTTCTTTCTTCCATACCTGCTTTAACTTCTACTTCTTCCTCTGCAGTCAACCAAGGAACACTTTCTTCATTCCATCTATAAACACCAAGATCGACAACTTGACCAGTTGGAGTATAAAACACAACATTATATGAATTTCTTCCATGCTCTCCCCCTAAATGAGTTATAACAACACCATCTCTTTTAGCTAAATGAGCCACTACTAAATCACCTTCTGAACCATGTAAAAATCCACTTGGTCCCGCAAGATCTGCATTACCTTTGGTTGTTCCAGTACCAGCATGTAGATGATAATCCCCTACTTCATAAAAAGATAAAACTTTAACTTCAGTAGGAGAAGCAAACACCTTATAATTTCCCCTTTTACTTGGCTCAAAATTAACCAAAGCAACAGAACCATCAACTAATCTAACTACTCCACCTGTTTCTGTATCTGTATTTAAGAAATCCTGTATAATCAATAAACCAACTCGATCAACAAATGATGGATTGCTTAGTGTATTTAACATTAAATATAGTTTTGCTAAACTTACTATACTTAATTGATTAACAGAGCCTTCACCAACATAATCATCAAAATTCTGTGATTCGTAACCAGGTTGAACTGTTTTTTCTATATGCTCAGCTGGCATCATTTCTCTAATTGCAGCAATTAACTCATCTCTTTCCAAAGGAATTCCTAATAAAACTTCTGGATAAGAAGTTAATATCCCATAATCTTGAAGTCTAAATTCATAACCTTGTGATTCAAGTTGTTCTAGAACTTGTTTGGTTTGTTCATTATCTGCTTTAATTAAGTCAGTTAATTCTACTAAAGAAAAATCTTCCATACCTGTAAAAGAAAGTATAATATTTTCTTGTAATTCGAGATTTCCTGAAGCCCTTGCTTGTTTTAATCTAGAATATAAAGTAGGAATTGCTGGTTCTGCTACTTCTCTCAAGAATACGATGGCCATCAGACGAACATCTTTTACTCCTGAAGTTTCCAAAAGATCTGCTACTGGTTCAAGTGCTGGCCTTAATAATTCTGGATTGACTTGTTTTGCTATTTTATTTAAAGTTGAAACAATAGAATATCTAGCATCATCGTTGTTTTGTTCATTTGCCTTTACTAGAGCAGTAGCCAAGGGTTCAATCATTGGTTCTAATAATTCTACATCCATTAGTGTTCCAGTTATTTTACTTAAAGCAGAACCAATTCCAGAGATTACATCAATATCATTTGTTTCACCTAATGCAGCAAGCAAAGGTTCGATTGCTGGTTCACCAATCCTACCAATAGTTTGAGCAAGCTTAACTTCTAAAACCTCATCTGGCATTTGCCCTAATAAAGAGATCATTGGTTCAATTGCTGGTCCAGCTATTTTACCAAGAATAGAAATAAGTTTTTTTGCTTCATTATAATCACTAGTCTCTTTCAAATCAGTAATTAATGAATCAACCAATTGTTGAATTAATTCTGAATTTGTAGTTTTTGCTATCTCACCTAAATCTTGAGCAAATGTGCCACCATTTGTCTCTTTTAAAGCTTCAATTAATGGTTCAATTGCTGATTCACCAATTTTACCAAGAGCAGAAATAACTAGTGCATTTTCATTTTGTTTTAGATCAGCAATTAATATATCTATTATTACTAATTCAGGAATAGGAAGATTATCAACTGCTACAACAACAGCTGCAAGAGCCATAGTTATTGATGGTTTATCACCATCATGAACCAGGCCATATGCATTTACTAATGGAACAATTAAATCTTCAAGAAGTTCTGGAGTAGTTGAATATTCTGCAACATTTGCTATAAGAGAAGCAACAGAATTTAATGTCACTTCATCCTCAACAACCCCCAACGCATCAACTAAATAAGGAATTGTCATACTTATTAAAGTTGGATCAACTTTAGGAGCAATATTTGCTAATGATTCTAATATTGTTAATATCGTATTATCATCACCTCTTGCAACTGCATCTTCTAATAAAGGTAAAGATTGTAAGAATAAATTAGTACTTGCTTGATCTGTCATTTCTTGAGCTTCTCTATAATCTACAAAAACAGGTTCTTCTAATGGTCCAAGTTGTTCTGCACCAACAAGTCCTTGTACTGGTAATTCAACAGAAACTTCTCCAGTTTCTAAACTTAATGGTGCTGCTTCATCAACATCTGTAATACTTGCTTCACTTTCTTCCTCAAGTACTACTGGCTCAATCTTTGTTCCTTCTCTATCTTCTACTTGGATATACAAAGAATCTGTAACAGATGTTAAAGTTTCAAAGAATTCTCCATCACTTGAATCAATCTCACCCATATTTAAGAAAATTCTAAATCCTGATATATACATCTGATTATCATAACCTTGGCTTTGTAAGAAATATATTCTATAATCCATACCATTAATACTTACACTAGTATAATGTTCACCAAATTCCAAAACACCACTTTCAACTAAACTAATATATCGATCTAATGAATGTCCACCTGAAAAAGTTATCTCTGGTGCATTGTTCTCCATCATATCTCTAGTTCTTCTTAAATCATAAAGTAATTGTAGATAAGGATCATCTGATGTTTGAACTACTAGCTCTGCAACTACATCTTCATCTTCTGTAACTTCTTTAACAACAACTTCCTCAACAACTGATCCTATTGTATCAACAACAGAAACATCTACTTCTTCAGGTTCTACAGGAACAAACCTATCCAAGAAAGGTATTCTCTCTCTTATACTTGGTGAAAGAATTGGTGCAATAGTGAACATAAAACCAACTGGTAAAAACATAAAAGACAATGGACCAAGTAATGCTCCAGCAATTAAACCAATACCACTCAATGCAGCCAAACCCAATGCAGTATCAATTGTTGAAAAACCTCTTTGATCTACTAAGAATGATTGTTCAACCTCTCCACTAACTTCTGTTTCAACTTTCGCTGCAATTGCACTCTCATCTAATACACTTGGATCTTCTGCTATGTTTTGTTTAGCTTTTAGTTTATCTACTTCCTGAGAAATCATTATCCTTCTTCTTAATGTTAAACCTTGCACTGTAGGGGGTGCTAAAGTAAACTCAGGTCCTTGTTCTGTAATTAATGACTTATCATCAACTCCAACAAAATCATATCTCTCAACAGCATCATGATAAGTCTCTAATAAATAAACTCCTTCAATTCCAATTGCTTCCAATGGATTTTCATCTAATTTTGTTTCAAATGAATTAGTTATTCCAACAAAAATGTTAACATCAGCAGACTTAAACAACTCTTGATTTCCTCCAAGTTGTATTTGTTGTTCTGGTGTTAATTGATCCCAATTATTTGGATTAGATAACCATCTAACAGCTTCTCTTAAAGTAAATGTTTGAGCATGAACTGTTCCTGCAAAATCCACAACAGTAACTGGTTGAGTTAAATCAGCATCTTGTATAAAAGTCTCAACTAAATCAACTACTTTTTGTTTATGTGTGTTATCAGACATTACAAAATCACTAAATCTCTCTGCTAATTTTGAATTAAAGACTTCTGCTCTTTCGTCTTCAACAGTATGTTCTCTTGCAGAAGTTGATGAAGACCTAATTAATGTATCCATAACTTGATAATAACCTATATTTCCTTCGCTTGCTCTCATTAATTTGGACATTGGTTCACTAGCACTAGCCATTGCTAACAATTGCTCTAGTTCTGATTTTGTTGCAAGTGTTCTTCTACTAATATAATGTCCAGTGGCTTGCTCCCCTGTTAATTGATTATAAGCTGGTATCAAATAATCAATACCATCTGTTCCTAAAATTACAACTTGAGAACCTTGTTCTCTAGACACAGAATGTAAATCTTGTAAATATCCAAATAAACTTGTATCTCTTGTTATTTCTTCCCTATAATCTTTTATTTTCTCAACTTTAGATAATGGATTGTTTCTGTCAGAAGTTCTATCAACTAAACCCTTTGCTAATAATTCTTGTCTATAAGCTTCTGATACAATCTCAATCTCTCTGTTACTTATCTTTCCTAAATTCGCAATAGCCAAACCAATATCTGCATTCAATTGATGAGCTTGTTCTGTAGATAACCTAGTTGTTGGTTCTAACTCACTTATAATTTCCAATAAAGTTGGTCCTTGACCAGAAACTGTTCTTGCCAATATTGTTCCTCTTAAAACTTCAAGCATTGCATCAATTTCTTCTGTAAATGCTGCAATATCTTCATCTGTCATTGGAGAATCAACAACTTCTTCTCGTAAAGCAGTTAATTGAGAAATGGCTTTGCCCATTTTAGTTAACGAGTTTGTTAACACAACAGATTCTACATTTCCAACCAAGTTATCTTTTTTCCTTGTTAAATAATCTGTTGATCTTGTTTTTCTATCTTCAATTAATTTTTCATTATCTTCTATCTCATTTTCAATTGCTCTAATTTGTGCATCAAGAGGTTGTTGTAAAGCTTTAATTGGTGTTGAAGTGGATGATTCCCTATCGTAAACACCATAACCACCATTATCAATAACTAATGCAACACCTTGTCCACCATAATGATCAGTCATTCCACCATCTATTGGAATTACTAAATCTTGAACTTTAGTTAACCAAGGATAATATTCTAATAATAATTCAGTAGGAACATGTCCAAATACAATTCTATTAACTCCTAATTGTGATAACACACTTTCTAGTGTTTTTCTATCACCGACATTAGCCAACCAAAATGATTCACCTAATCTTTTGAATGGATTATCTGACCATAATGGACTATTCTGATCCCATGCTAAGAAATGCATATCCATTTCTCCTGATCTTATATCAGCTTGCATTTGGTCCATTGCTTCAAATACTCTTTGGCCTTCGTAAACTTGGCCTTTGTATTCTATTCGAGGAACTCCATCAACAACAGGTATTCCAGCATGTGAAAGTAAATCACCATCTTCAATCTGATACAGTATTGCATTTTGTTGTATCCAATCAACATCTTCTAAAAGTTCTGCATTAGTTGTTGTTTGTTCAAAAGCATCAAGTATTGGTTGTATTTGTCCTGGATATTCTGCTAAATATCTTTCAACAATTGCATCTACTTGATCAGGACTTGCAAAAAATACTTCTTGTGTAAACCTACTAACTATTCCATAAGTTTCTGGGTCTGCTTCTCTATCATAAGAAGGTGCAGTAATTCCATATTGTGTTAAAACATCTGCTCCATTATCTCTTACTAACCACCAAGCAAAATCTCTCATATCTCCTCTTACAGCACTAATTGTTTTTGCTTCGTGATTTCCATGTTGTAAAATTGCTTCTCCTGACTCAACCTTTTGTTTAATTAATCCAAGAGCTTCTCTGAAATTTATACCTCTGTCCATTAAATCTCCTAAAATTCTTACTCTTGCTCCTGAATGTGCATCTAAAATTTCTTCTAATCTAGATGCTTCTCCATGAATATCTGAAACAACTACAGTTGTAACACCCCTTTGTGCTTCTAGTTGTTCTAGTCTTTGTCTTAATTCTACATTTCTTTGTTCTAATTCTCCAACTCCTAAATCAATGAAAGGTATTCTTAAAGCAATTGCATAACTAAGATCAGAGAACCAATTCATTATTCTTGCTAGTAAAGGAGATTGTACAGTTGTTATAGTTGGTTGTTGTCCTACCAATTCATCAACTTGAATTGATTCATCAACTGTTCTTTCCTCAAAAACTCTTTCATAAATTCCAACTATAACAGGTTGTGTTGCTGCTACTGCAATTGAAACAAAACCAAGTCCACCACTAGTTAATTTCAAACCAAATATTACTAAAGCTAATGGAGCATATTTTAATGATGTTTCTGATCCATCTCTTGCTTTACCAAATGCATAATTTCCAAGAATTGGAGGGATTAATACTGCACTAAGTGTCGGATAATTCTGATTAAATTCAACCAATCTTGGAGTTACATACTCATCAATTAATTTCAATTCTTCTATTAAATCAATACTTCCAATTTTAACTTCATTTGGAAAAGCTTCTAAAAGTTTATCATACCAATTTGTAACAACTACACTAGTTAATGCACTTACAGGATTAGCTACATAAAAAATTAATTGTGAGAATGCTTGTATTGTTGAAACTAATCCTGCACTTGGACTTCCTTCTCTTAATGAAGCTAAACCACTTATTCCAATAATTGGTGTTAATAATCTTCCATATTCAGATTGTACAAATCTTTGCAACCAAGTTTGTGGTTGTGTTAGTATTTCTACTTGGTCTTCTATAACAATAGGTTCATCAACAGTTGCTACATCTTCATCAACAACTTCATCAATACCAACATCAACCTCTGCAACTCCTACAACATCAACTTCTTCAACAACCTTTTCAGTTATTCCATACATTTCTGCTAAACCTTGTATTCCTTCGTATCTTTCTCTTAATTCTGCAACTTGCTCATCATCTGGATAATCATTTTCTATTTCAGTCATTAATGTTTCCAATGATTCCATATCATCCCTGTAAAAAGTCTGCATTGGTGCACCTTCTAGTACATTCATTGCTTCTTTGACTTCTTTTATCCTTGCTTCATAAGTAAAATCAATACCATCATCAACAGTAACAACTTCACCAACTTCCTCGTCGACAACCCCACCAAAAACCAACGCAGGTTCTACTATGACTCCATAATCAGAAGCAGCCTGCTCAGAACTTATTCCAACTTTAACATTTCTAATAACTCTTTCAACTTTTCTTATTCTTTCTCCTCTTAATAATGGTTTATTATCAAATGAAACAACATACTCAGAACCTTCAATTAAATAAGTTCCAGTATTTCCATCAATTGAAACTTCTGTAACATCTTCAAGAACACCAGTTGTTCTAAAACCATTCCTTAATCTTTGAAATTGTGAAGCAATTACAAGTGAAGATGATGTAGCACCAGGAACAAAAAGAGCTGCAAAAGGAGTTAATACAGTAGCAACAGTACCTCTAATTAATAATTCAGATGCTAACCATGGAAACCCATATACATTCCAAAGTTTAGGAATATTAAATAATGTATTCAAAATTTTGTATTCTAAAACTTGTAAAAACTGTGCAGCCATTGCACTTAATGTGGTTGTTTTTCCCTTTGGAACAAGAATATTTTTTCCTTCAGGATCTTTTCTTAAAAGTGCACTAAACAAATTATCTTTATTCATTGGTTGCTCGTCATGGAAATCAGAAAATGCAGTAAAAGGACCTGAATGCATGTCTGCTCCAGAAATAATAACTTTGCCAGGAGCATTTGCAGTAACCCAATCAATTGCTCGACTATTTTGTGCTTCTAATAAATTTACTCCATTAATAATTTCAAATCCATCAATTTCTTCAAGTAATTGTACTGCCTGAGGATCTCTTTTAAAACGACTTCCTACAATATTACCAATCCATTCTGGATGCGCTGCAAAAACAGCCCCACCATGTTTCTTTGCACTTCTTGTTAAAGTAAGACCATCATTTTCAACAACATGTGTATCCATATAACTAAATTCTCCAAGTTTACTATTTTCTGCATAGAATTCTTTTAATGATGCAATATCTTTAAAATAAAATAACATATGGTATCCATAACTTGGTATAATGTGCGGCATTGATGCACCAAGTTCTACTCCTGGTTGTAATAATATTCCAGTATCAACATATTCTCCATCTTCTAAATAGTAAAGATGGCCAGTGTCTTCATGATAATAATACACAGAACTCCCACCCAATAACCTATACTCATCTGTTTCTTCTCCTTGAAGTTCATAAACACCAATACTATTATGATCTGTTATAGATAATGCTGCTAATCCTTCATCTCTTGCTCTATCAACAATCTCATCAACAGAATATGCACCATCACTAAAATCACTGCTATGTGAATGAGAAACAAATGCTCTTCCTTGTTGCGGTGCATTAATTGGACCAATGTATTCACTTATTCTCTCATCATGAGGATTTTTTCCTAAAATACTATCAATAGTTCCCATAACAGTTCTAGGAACATGTTCTTTTATTCTCTGTAATTCTGCAACAGGCTCTGCAAGTGTTCTTCCAACCCTTGCTAATGTATCTATTTCTGCTTCTAATCTTCCAACTAAAACTTCAAGTGTTTGTGTATCTTCTTGTTCAATAGCTTGGGTAATTGGTTCTGTAAATTCTTGTTCAAATGATGCAAGTGTTTCGACAGGTTGTATTGATTGTGTTTCTTCCATAGATTCAACAATAAAACCAACATATTCGTCTAACAACTCATCACCTAACATATCTTCAAAACTTTCAGCTTCTATTTTTTCACGAAGAGCTTGAGAACTTCCAGTTGCACTAGTAGTTGAATAATGAGTCCGCTGGTATTGTGAATTAATATTATTTAAGAATGAATGAATTGTTGGTTCACCCTGATCATTAAGCTCCATTGGCAAAGTTCTATAAGGACTATCAATTCCAAGATTTGATGCTACAATATACTCAAACAACATTCTTGATGTTCTTCCATTTCCATCAAACATTGGATGAATATCTACAAATCTTTGTTGTGCATAGGCTGCAAAAGTTAAAACTCTCTGAGTAAATTCTTCTTCAGAAACTAAACCTCTAGATTGATCAAGCTCTCTTTGGAAAGACTCTAAGTTTACAAAAAATAATTCCATTAAATTACTTACATCTTCTGCAATTGGAGCTTGATAAAACACTTCATCCCCTAATTCACCAACTTGTATATCAAGTGTTCTATATTGAGTTGATATATCTATTCCAATATCATCTTGACTTAAAGCCCAAGTAATAAAATCAGATTGTACATCTGTTCCTCTTACTTGCCAAGAGTGTAATATAGATGGAAGTTCACTAAAAGAATATCCTTCCTCTAATAACATAGGAATTAAATGCTCAGAAATAAATGCAGCATTGTAATTCTTAATATCATTATATGCTCTTTTGTACTCTTGATTCTCAGGACTATCTTCTGGATATTCTCTATAAGCTAATGGTGGTGCATCTGGCTTTCCTTGGTACCATTGCAATTCTAAACCAGATAATTGAAGTAAGTGACTTAAATAAGCTTGTCTTTCATCAGGTGTTCTTAAAAGCATACCATCAACTCTTGAATAAAGAGCACTAAAGTCCATAAGCTCTTCAACTGATTGTCCTAATCCCATTTCAAAAAGAACAACAAATTGTTCTGATAAAACAATAAGATCATCAGCTAGTTCTGGTGTTAATTCTCCACTCATTTCTTGTTCTTCAACCAAACTTCTAAATTCAGATAAAGCAGATGATGGATTTGCATCATAAAACTCTTGTAATCTTGACATAAGATTTGATACTCTTGAACTTTGATCTGCATCAAGATCAACTAGTCTTACAAATTGAGATGTTAGATCAACAGTTTCAACTTCAACTTCATCAACAACAGGAGCAACACCTCCAGTCAATTCCCCCCAATCACTCAATAAACTTAAAGCTGTTTCTCTATCATTGTTAATAATTGCTTCCTCTGCTTGTATTAATAAAAGTAATTCACCTTCTTGTAATTCTACATCAGGATGTATTGTATCAATCATTGCTGATTGGATTGATCTTAGTGCTTGATCAAATTCATTATTAAATACTGCTTCTGCAACCCTACCAACAGTACTTCTATATCTTTCCATTGGTTCTGTTACTCCTGTATACAATTGCAACCATATATTAAATAACCTCACTGC